>SKRP01000015.1 GCA_007118445.1 Natronohydrobacter sp. | reverse complement strand
TGGGCCTGCGCGGGGATGAAACCCCGGCAGAGATCGACGCCAACGCGGACCTGCTGGCGCGGCTGGAGGCGATCCGCTGCAAGGCCGGGCCGATGATGGGGCTGGGCGCGGATGTGTCGGGCTCAGTGACGCCGAAGGTGGGGCTGATTTCAGCGCCTGTAGCCGGCGGATCACTGCGCGCACGCTATCTGACGCCCTGGGCCTGCCATCCGTCGATGGCTGTGACCGGCGGGCAATGCCTTGCCGCCAGCGCTGTCCTGCCGGGGTCGGTCACGGACGGGCTGGCTGTTGTGCCCGCCAAAGGGCCAGCCGCTATGCAGATCGAACATGCTTCGGGCGCGCTGGATGTGCTGCTGGATTTTGCGGTGACTGACAGCAGCGTCGATATCCGTGCCGCGGGCCTGACGCGCACCGCAAGACTGCTGGCGCGTGGCATGGTGATGGTGCCGCAGAGCGTGTGGCACAGCGAATAGCGCAAGCACGAATTCAGGGTCTTCGCCTTGCAGCGGGGTGTTTCCAGACCCCGCAGGGCTTGCGACAGGTAGCCATCCTGTCAGAGCGTGCTGTCTGCATGGGCAATATTGACCGCTGTTCCCCATCCATTGCAGGCAGTGGCAAGCTTTTCTGAAACAGTTGCATCCGTGTAGAAACTGTCCATCTGCGCAAGTGATCCGATCCGGGCAGGGGCACGACGCTTGAACTTTGTATGATCCGCGACCAGAAAACTGCGGCGGGCCTGTTTCAGAATGGCCTGGCTGACGCCGACTTCCTGAATGTCGAAATCCAGCATGTCACCATCCTCATCCAGCGCCGAGCAGCTGATGACGGCCAGATCGAACTTGAACTGCTGGATGACCTGCGCGGTCATGCTGCCCACCAGCCCGCCATCCGTACGGCGCAACAGCCCGCCGACCACAATGATTTCACATTGCGGGTTATCAACAAGAATATTCGCGACATTGAGATTGTTTGTCAGAACCATGATGTCACGATGTCCCAGCAGCGCCCGCGCGACGGCCTCGGTGGTGGTGCCGATATTCAGAAACAGCGCGCAGCCATTGGGGATATCGCGCGTTACCCGCCGTGCGATGGCAGCCTTGCCGGTTTCGTTCATGTCGCGCCGGTCCGCATAGCCGATATTGGCCACAGTCGAAGGCAGGATCGCACCGCCATGCACGCGCTGCAACTTGCCCTGATCTGCGAGTTCAGACAGATCCCGCCGGATCGTCTGCAGGGTCACGTCAAAATGTTTCGCAAGCCCCTCAACCGTAACACGCCCGTCACGGCGCGCGATGATCTGGATGTCCTGAAGGCGTTCAGCTTGCGACATTCCTGTGCTCCGATGGGTCCTGACGATTCATGATCACTCCGCGCGGGATGTCGCAAACATCTGACGATCCTGCTTTCGCTTCAAGAAAAATTCAGCCCCTGCGAAAATACGCTCGGAACATAACAAAAACAAATCGCTTTTATTTTTCCGTTAAATAAAAAAGAACAAATAATATCGAGATACGAAATACTACTTGCGGTTTCCAGCTGCGCTGAACCAGCGACGGCTCTCGAACCTGCTTGCGCTTGGGGGGCGTATGTCGCAAGGCAATAAAGCTGCGACAACCGCCGATCATCTGCAAGATCTGCTGATCATTGGTGGCGGGGTCAATGGCTGCGGCATTGCGCGAGACGCGGCCGGTCGGGGCTTTCGGTGCTTCTTTGCGAGAAAGGCGTTCTGGCGGACGCGCGCAGAGGTTGTGTCGGCCATCGTCGAGGATGGGATCTGGCAAGTCACAGTCAAAACCGAACATGAAACGAAAACCGTACGCGCCAGAATGCTGGTCAATGCGGCCGGTGCCAGGATGGGCGATGTGATCCATGGCAAGCTGCGGCGCAACAGCCCCGAGAATGACCGGCTGGTGCGCGGCAGCCATATCGTCACGCGCAAGCTCTATGATCATGACAAATGCTATTACTTTCAGGGCACGACATCCAGCCGCGGGATCGTGTTTGACGCGAATATGGAAATCGGATCCGTCGCGCAGGAAGAATTCCGGCAAGCCTATCCGCAATCAGGCTGGGTGGAGCATGATCCGTCCGACCTCTGGGCGACCTCTGCCGCCACCGCCCGCGCGACGATTGAAAAGGCCGGGCTGTCGGCGCGCGATATTGCCGCCATCGGCATCACCATGGCGGCAGGAGCCAGGGGGTGCAGATGCACTCTGCCAGGAACAGCCCCCCCCCCTGCCCTGCTACCGCAACATCAGCCCGGTTTCACAGCCAGTTCTGCACCAGGACACCAGGCGCGCGGGTCGTCAGGCTTCACCATTTCCAGTATCTTGCCTGTGCCGCATCCAGCAGTGGTCATTCTCAATTCTGTTGACCGACAGGTATCCGACTCAGAGGCATTGCAGCATCGGCTGATCTTCGACAATCGCGGATTTCGGCCAGGACACCAGAATCATCGCAGGGTTTTCAACAGCATTTTCTGCAATGGCTCTGGGCAGGTCGCGCAATATGCAGCGGGTTCTGCGCTCCCGCGGGGTCGATGCATGGCTGACCACATCCGCATCAAGCGACAGCGGGATGCCTGCGCGCTGCATGCCGCGCAGTATGCTCTCGGCACGCGCCACCCCCATATAGATCGCAAGCGAAGTGCCGGGTTGCAGCATCGCGGCCCAGTCCGGCGGTGGATCGCCGGGTTTGCAGGCCGCCGTTGCCAGCATCAGACGATCTGTCACGCCGCGTTCAGTCAGCCCGCGACAAAGCGCGGCCATCGCGGCGCTGGCAGCTGTGACACCTGGAACAATCTCGACCGGGATGTCCGCAGCGCGGGCGCTATCCAGTTCCTCGGTTACCCGCCCAAAAATTCCCGGATCGCCGGATTTCAGGCGCACGACCTTCTTGCCCTGTTTCGCCGCTGCAACGATGACTGCATTGATGCGATCCTGCGGCCAGCTCGATGCGCCCGGTGTCTTGCCGACGAAAACCCGCTCGGCGTCGCGACGGGCAAGCTCCAGCACAGCAGGGTCAACCAGCCGATCATAATAGATCACATCGGCCTCTTGCAGCAGGCGCAGCGCGCGCAGGGTCAGCAAATCTGCCGCACCCGGCCCGGCCCCCACCAGCGCGATGGCCCCTTGAACAGGGGCAGCGCCGCCGCTGGCAAGACTGTCCTTGACGAGCTTGGCTGCATCGCGCAATGCGCCGCGCGCCATGGCCCGGCGCGGAGGACCACTGAACACCCAGTCCCAGAAAAACCGCCGTGCGTGCTGCGGTACGTGTCGGCTCACCTGCGCGCGCAGCCTGCCGGCAAGCGCCGCGAATTCGCCCAGATCGGGTTCCAGCAGGGTCTCGATCCTGGATTTGATCTGCCGGGCAAGAACAGGCGCTGTGCCCTCTGTCGAGATAGCGACCACGACAGGGTCACGATCCACCAGCGAGGGCGTCGTCGCATCGCAGAGCGCAGGCCGGTCCACCACATTGACGAGAGCACCTGACGCTTTGGCCAGCGCATGCGCCGCATGATCCGCGCCCGGGCAGCCAGTGGCCACAAATACCAGCGCCGCGCCGCGCATCACATCGACCGACAGATCCGGCACCTGTTCCGCGCGCCCCTGTGATACAATCGCTGAAAGCTCTGCATCCAGTTCGGGCGCCACAAGGATCAGCCGGGCCTGGGTCTTGAGGATCAGCCGGGCCTTTTGCGCGGCCTGTTCGCCGCCCCCGACGATGACGACATGGCGGCCGGCCATTTGCAGGAACATAGGGAAGGTCTTCATGGCGGGGGCTCCTGTTCAGGCGGGGATGGTTTGCGGGAACGCCAGTTGGGCAGCTTGGGCGGTGCCGTCGATGATGGCGCGCACAAAAGGGTCTTGCGGCGCGCCTTTGGCGAAATCGGCCAAGGTGAGGGCGACATCGGACAGGCGCTGAGCCGCTGGCATAAGGGGCGGCAGCAGTGTTTCGCATGGATGACCATCCATCAGCCGCCAGAGCGTGACAGGTTTCGACGGGTTGCGCTCGAACTCGCCGCCGCCACCTTTGAGGATGCACAGATGCGGCTGGCCAAGACTGCGTGACGCATCCTGTTGCAGCGCGAGATAAGGCGGGTGGAACACCCCCTGCACTGCAACTGGCGCAAGGGCCGGGTTCAGCATGCGGCAAACTGTATTGATGCAGGAGCGCAGCCCCAGAGCCTCGCGCAGGCGCAATAGCTCAAGCAGGTGGGGGGCAAAAGCCTCGATCGGCAGATAGGCGATATTGTTGCGATCCAGCAGCCGCGCAGCGTCATCGACCCCTTGCGCCCGCGCGATCCCGGCCAGTGCCAGCGCCGAGCGCACATCAGCCCCGTCCGACTGGTGCGAATTCCAGCCATGAATGAGAACACGGCGGCCCTCGGCGGCGATCTGTTTTGCGGCCAGCAGGAACCAGGGCAGCCCGCGCGTACGCCCGGCGGCATAGCTGGGCCAGTCCAGATCGACCTGCGGCAGGCATGGCAGGGTCGCGCGGGCCGCGCGGGTGAAACCTGCGATTTCGTCCGGTGTCTCGCCCCGGTAGCGCATCAGCATCAAAAGCGCGCCGATGGCATGGGGGTCGGCCTGCCCGGACAGGATCAGGCGCATGGCGTCCTCGGCCTCCGGTCCCGTCAGCGAGCGGGCGCGGCCAGGCCCACGGCCCATGGCGTGGATAAAAGGCGCAAGGGTCATTCCGCGGCCTCCAGCCGGGTGCTCAGAAGCGTGGCCAGTTCCGGCCTGCAAGAGCCGCAACTGGTGCCCGCCTGCAGCGCTGCCCCGATCTGATCGACCGTGCGCAGCCCGCCTGTCGCAATCGCATGCAGGATCGTGTTGCGCCCGACATTCAGGCAGGCGCAGATCGTGGGGCCGGGGTCCAGCATCCCTTGCGCCGGACGGCCTGCCAGCAGCGCTGCCCCATCCGCGCCCATCTGTGCTGCCACATGGCCCCGCGCGAGAGTCACCGGGTCCGGGGCAATGAAAAGCGCAGCCAGAGCGCGCGCGCCCTCCATCAGCGCAAGCCGGTATGTCCCGCGAATGCGGTCCTCGACGCTCAGGCAGGTAGCCTCGGGCAGATCGAAGAGCGCGCGGGCATAGGCTTCCCAGCTTGCAGGCATGTCCAGCCCGGCAAGCTCGCAACGCCATCCCCCTTCATGGCGTGCGCGCGCCCAGTAGTCAGCTTTAGGCACCATCGGCGCGCCGGATACTGCGAACCCATACCACGCCGGTGCGAATGCTGCGATGGTGACGACGCTCGCCTTGCTTTCGGGCTGGCCTGACAGAGGGTCCGTGACCGGGGCGACAAGCGCATCGATCCGGCCTGTCGGGGCTGTCTTGCCGGTCCAGTGCATCGGGGCAAAAACCTGGCCGCGCTGCACGCGATCCGTGACCAATACGCGCAGGATCGCGGTGCCCTGTGGGCTGGTCACGCGCGCCAGAACAGCCGGGGCGAGACCGAGGGCCGCAGCGTCATCGGGGTGAATTTCAAGGAATGGCTCGGCGATATGCTGGTTCAGGCTCGGGGCAAGGCCAGTGCGGGTCATCGTATGCCACTGGTCGCGGATGCGGCCGGTATTCAGACGGAACTGGCCATTGGCTGCGGTTTTCGCAACCGGCAGACGCGGCGTCACAGGCAGCATGCAGGCCCGGCGGTCAGGCGTATAGAAACCGCCCTCGGCGAAGAAACGCCCGCCGTGCCGGCGCGCTGTCACGGGCCAGCGGGTGGGGGACAATGCCGCGTAATCCGCCCCGATCAGGCCCGAGATATCGAAATCCCGCCCCAGATCGCCCGCGATGCCGGATAGTGCAGCATATTCGGCAAAGACTCCGGATGGGTCGGACCAGTCGAAAGCCGCGCGCCACCCCATGCGACGCGCGACATCTGCCAGTATCCGCCAGTCATCACGCGCCTGCCCCGGCGCGGGCAAGAACGCGCGCTGGCGACTTATGGTGCGGTCGGAATTGGTGACAGTGCCGGATTTCTCGGCCCAGGCTGTCGCGGGCAGGACGACATCAGCGAGCCACGTCGTGTCGGTCTGCGTGATGTCGCTGACCACCACGAATTCGCAGCCCTTGATCGCGCGTGCGACAGCATCGGCGTCGGGCATGGACACAGCCGGATTGGTATGGATGATCCAGAGCGCCTTGATCTGGCCGCGCGCCACAGCGTCGAACATCTCAACCGCTTTCAGTCCCGGCGCATTTGGCATACGCGGGCTGCCCCAGAAGCGCTGCACTGCCGCGCGGTGGGTCGGATTGTCGAGTTCCAGGTGGCAGGCGAGCATATTGGCCAGGCCCCCGACTTCGCGTCCGCCCATTGCGTTGGGCTGGCCGGTGACCGAGAGCGGCCCCATGCCGGGGCGACCGATGCGGCCCGTGGCAAGGTGGCAATTCAGGATCGCGTTCACCTTGTCGGTGCCGCTCTCGGACTGGTTTATGCCTTGGGAATAGACTGTGACCACGCGCTCGGTGGTGGTGAACCAGTCAAGGAAAGTGGCGAGGTCTTGCGTGGCAAGCCCGGTCAGCGTGGGGTTGGAGCTGCGCGCCTCGGCCAAGGCCGCATCAAAACCCATCACATGCTTGGCGATATAGTCGTGACTCAAGGCCCCGCGATCTGCAAGCGCGACCAGCAGCGCATTGAACAGCGCAGCGTCCGATCCCGGTGCCAGCGCCAGATGCAGGTCCGCTGCATCGCAAGTCGCCGTTCGGCGCGGGTCCACGACCACCACTTTCGTCCCGCGCGCCGCCTTGGCGGCGATCAGGCGCTGATAGAGCACCGGATGACACCATGCGAGGTTCGAGCCTACCAGCACCACCAGATCAGCTTCTTCGAGGTCCTCATATGTGCCGGGCACTGTGTCGGAGCCAAACGCCCGCTTGTGGCCTGCAACGGATGACGCCATGCACAGCCGCGAATTGGTGTCCACATTGGCGCTGCCCATGAAGCCTTTGATCAGCTTGTTGGCGACGTAATAATCCTCGGTCAGCATCTGGCCGGACAGGTAGAAGGCGACCGCGTCCGGCCCGTGCTGGGCCAGCGCATCGGTGAAGCGATCCGCCACCATGTCGAGCGCGCGGTCCCAATTCGTTGCGCGTCCGTTTACCAGCGGCGTCAGAACCCGGTCGCCCAGCCCCAAGGTCTGCCCCAGCGCCGCGCCTTTGGAACACAGCCGCCCGAAATTCGCCGGATGATCCGGATCACCCTTGATGTCGGCGCCACCCGCCCCGTCGGGCGTGGCGATCACACCGCAGCCGACACCGCAATAGGGGCAGGTGGTGCGGATGCTCATGCTGCCCGCCCCCGGATCAGGCGTGCTGCATCCAGCAGGATGCGCCCTTTTTCGACCCGCGCCGGGTAGGTCGCCACTGCGCCCTCATCCGCGCCTTTCGCCAGACCATCGGTCAGCCCGATCACCATCCCATGCAGCGGGCAGGTCACCGAATGGCCATGCACGATCCCTTCCGAGAGCGGCCCGCCTTTATGCGGGCAGCGGTCGTCGATGGCAAAGACCTGATCATCATGGGTGCGGAACACAGCGACGCAGCCATGCAGGGTTTTCACCACCCGCGCGCCGCGCTGGGGGATATCGTCGAGTGCACCAATATCTATCCAGCTCATTCTGCGGCCTCCTGCGTCAGATCAGCGAGGGGCGCGAAATCCGCCTGCGCCTTCGGGGTTGCACGATCCGCCCAAGGGTCACGCTGATAGATGCTCTGCGACAGGTCGAACCGCGCGATAAGCGCTGCGCGGTTAGCGAGATCTTCGACCACCTGCGCCTGCACCCAATCAAGCCCCACCTTGGCCAGCCACTTATAGGGCCGGTCCAGATATCTGGCGTTCTCGCGGTAAAGTTGGACAAAGGCCACCGTCAGGTCGATGGCCTCCGCTTCCGTGGCGACCTTGGCCAGGCGCTCGACCTCTTTCAGGTCCATCCCCGCAGCCCCGCCGACGCCGATCTCATAGCCGGAATCCACACAGACGATGCCCACATCCTTGCAGGTCGCCTCGGCGCAGTTCCGTGGGCATCCCGATACGGCCAGCTTGACCTTATGCGGAGTCCACGCCCCCCAAAGGCGCTGTTCCAGCTTGATGCCCAGTCCTGTGCTGTCCTGCGTCCCGAAGCGGCAGAAATCCGTGCCGACGCAGGTTTTGACTGTCCGCAGCCCCTTGGCATAAGCATGGCCAGAGACCAGCCCGGCCTGATTGAGATCGGCCCAGATATGCGGCAGGTGCTCTTTCCTGACGCCCAGCAGATCGATGCGCTGACCGCCGGTCACTTTGACACCGGGGACCGCGTATTTCTCGGCCGCATCGGCAATCGCGCGCAATTCGCGCGGGTTGGTCATGCCGCCCCACATGCGCGGGACCACCGAATAAGTGCCGTCCTTCTGAATATTGGCATGGTTGCGTTCATTGACGAAACGCGACTGCGCGTCGTCCTGATAGTCTTCGGGCCAATCGGCCAGCAGGTAGAAATTCAGCGCAGGGCGGCAGGACGAACAGCCGCAAGAGGACTTCCAGCCCAGCTCCTGCATCACCGCCGGCATGGATTTCAGGCCGCGTGCCTTGATCAGGCGGCGCACATCCTCATGCGTCAGATCGGTGCAACCGCACATGGGCTGGGCCGCAGGCATCTTGAAATCATCGCCCAGAGTGCTGGCGAGAACCTGTTCGACCAGCCCGGTGCAGGTCCCGCAGGATGCGCTGGCCTTGGTCTTTGCCTTGATATCAGCGAGCGTGCTCGCACCGCCTTCGATGGCTGCGACAATGGTGCCTTTGCAAATGCCGTTACAGCCACAGATTTCCGCATCAAGCGGCAAGGCTGCAACGGCTGCCAAAGGGTCCGCGCTGGTCCCCCCCTGATAGGCCGGGCCAAAGATCAGCGTGTCGCGCATGTCCGAGATGTCGGTGCCGTCCTTGATCAGCCCGAAGAACCACGAGCCGTCAGCCGTGTCGCCATACATCACAGCGCCAATCAGGCGGTCGTTTTCAATGACCAACCGCTTGTAGACCCCGCGCGCAGGGTCGCGGAAGACGATATCCTCGCGGTCTTCGGCGTCAGTGAAATCGCCTGCGCTGAACAGATCGACGCCCGTGACTTTCAGCTTGGTCGCGGTCTGGACCGGGCGGAACGCGGCGTCCTGCCCCAGAAGCGTGGCAGCGGCGACCTTGGCCTGATCGTAAAGCGGCGCGACAAGGCCGAAAAGCTGGCTGTCATGTTCGACGCATTCTCCGACGGCCAGAATATCGGGGTCTGATGTGCGCAACTGGTCATCGACCACGATCCCGCGCGCGACTTCCAGATGGGCATCATTGGCAAGACGCGTCTCGGGGCGGATACCCACGGCCATGCAGACCAGATCGGCCTCGTAGCCCGTGTTATCTTCCAGCAGGACGCCTTCGACCTTGTCACGGCCCAGAATGGCAGCGGTAGAGCCCTTGCAGTGCACCTTGATGCCCCGCGCTTCCAAATCCTTTTGCAGCAGATACCCCGCCGCCGGGTCCAGCTGACGCTCCATCAGATGGCCCATCAGGTGAATGACGGTCACGTCCATGCCGCGCAGCGCCAGACCAGCGGCGGCCTCCAAGCCTAACAACCCGCCCCCGATGACCACGGCCTTGCCATTGGGCTGGCTTGATGCATCAATCATCGCCTGCGTGTCATCCATGTCGCGATAGGTGATGACGCCGGGCAGATCGCGGCCCTGCACCGGGATGATGAAAGGCGCAGAGCCAGTGGCGATGAGCAGCTTGTCATAAGCCGCGCTGCCCGTGTTGGAATGCACGACCTTGTTTTCGCGGTCGATCCGCACCACAGCCTCACCGAAACGGCAGGTAATGCTGTGCTGCGCGTAGAAATCATCGTCATGGGTGACGATTTCGGCGTAACTTTTCTCGCCCGACAGCACGGGCGAGAGCATGATGCGGTTGTAGTTTCCGCGCGGCTCGGCGTTGAAAGCGGTGATCTCCCAGCCCTCGGGGTCTTGCGCGAGGATGTGTTCGATTACCCGGCCCGAGGCCATGCCCGCGCCGATGATGACGAGTTTCTGTTTCATGGACGACTTCCTTGATGCGGGCGCAGCGTGGTAATGTCGGGCTGACCCTGATCGGAGCCAGACATGGGCCTCACGGCTGAACCCCCCGACGAAATCCCAGAGTGGACCGACGAAAACAGCGCATGGGCTGTCAAAGTCGCGGATTTCGGCGACCCCGTGGCTGCGTCGCAGTTCCTGCTGCGGCGCAAGCGCATCTTCCGCGCGGCACAGGCGGCGGGCATGACCAAGGACTTGCTCACACCTTTTGCGCCGAACAAGCCGGGGTTCGAGGCGCGGGTGGAAGGCGCCTTTCGGCAGGTGGCCTGCGCGGCAGGAATGGAGGCAGAGTAGCCGGTCTGGTTGCGCGGGCAGCAGCCCGCGCTTAAAGCATTGATCTGTTGCATTTTTCTTACTCTGCCGCTTCCACGAAGCGATGCCGCTCGTAGAGGAACCGCAACACGGCCTGCCGCGCTTTCAGATAGGCCGGGTCCGTTGCCGCCGCGATCCGGTCGCGGGGGCGCGCAAGCGGCACGTTCAGGACCTCGCCAATGGTCGCGGCCGGGCCGTTGGTCATCATCACGATGCGGTCGGCCAGTAGCACGGCTTCATCGACATCATGGGTGATCATGATCATCGTGTTGCCCAGACGCGCATGGATATCCATCACCGCATCCTGCAGATGCGCCCGTGTGAGCGCATCCAGCGCGCCGAAGGGCTCGTCCAGCAACAGCACTTTCGGCTCCATCGCCAGCGCCCGCGCAATGCCGACGCGCTGGCGCATTCCGCCTGAAATCTCGCCGGGGCGCTTGTCTGCCGCATGGCGCATCTGCACCAGATCAAGGTTATGCAGAATCCACTCATGCCGCTCCGCCCGGGACCTGGTGGCGCGAAACACCTTGTCCACTGCCAGTTTCACATTGTCATAGACGGTCAGCCAGGGCAGCAGGCTGTGGTTCTGGAACACAACCGCACGGTCGGGACCGGGGGCCTTGACTTCAAAGCCATCCAGCTTGATCCCACCCTTCGTGACATCCGTCAGACCGGCAATCAGGTTCAGCAGAGTGGATTTGCCGCAGCCGGAATGGCCGATGATGCTGACGAACTCGCCCTTGTCGATATCAAGCCGGATATCGCGCAGCACTTCGGTCCGTTTGGTGCCTGTGGCAAAGGTTTTGTCGACGTGAGAGATATTGAGATAGCTCATTGATCAGCCCTCCGATGTGCCACGGGTGACAACGCGCCCGATATAGCTGACAAGTTTGTCCAGAAGCAGGCCGACGATCCCGATATAGACCAGTGCTACGATGATGTCGGTAAGCCGCGATGAATTCCAGGCATCCCAGATGAAGAAACCGATGCCGACCCCGCCTGTAAGCATCTCGGCGGCGACAATGGCGAGCCACGAAAGCCCCACCCCGATGCGCAGCCCCGAGAAGATATAGGGGGCGGCCGCAGGCACCATGATCTTGAAGAAGAACTCGATCTGGTTGAGCCGCAGCACCTGCGCCACATTGCGGTAGTCCTGCGGGATGTTGCGCACGCCCGAGGCCGTGTTGATGATGATGGGCCAGATCGCGGTGATGAAGATCACGAAGATCGCCGAGGGGCGGCTGTCCATGAACGCGGCCAGGCTGATCGGCAGCCACGCCAGCGGCGGGACCGTGCGCAGCACCTGAAAGATCGGGTCAAGGCCGCGCATCATCCAGACCGACTGGCCGATGACCGCGCCCACAATAATGCCGATGATCGCGGCGAAACCGAAGCCATAGGCCACCCTTTCGAGCGAGGTCAGAACCCGCCAGCCGAGCCCGATATCCTGCGAGCCATAGACATAGAAGGGCTCGAGGATCAGATCCGAGGATTCGGCCCAGACAGCCGTCGGGGTGGGCAGGTTGGCACCAGGGGAAGAGAAGGCGATCTGCCACATTGCAAGGATCGCAAGCAGGACCACCAGTGGCGGCAGGGTGTTGGCCGAGAGTGTCTTGACCCAGCCTGGCATTGTCAGCCCCTTCCGGGGCGTGGCGGGCAAGGACGTGACCTCGGCAGCGGGTTTGGCGATGGCGGCTTTGGGCTTGAGTTGTGCAACTGCTGACATGTTCTTTCCCCTTTTACACCATGGCCTTGATGGCAAGACTGTCGAGATAGGCTGACGGGTTTTCAGGATCGAACACCTTGCCGTCGAAGAAAGTCTCGGCCCCGCGCGATGGTCCGAAGCCCGCGACATCGACGCCCAGTTCCTTGGCGGCTTCAAGCCACAGATCCGAGCGGTTGGTATTTTCCACCACTGAATTGATATCGAGATCAGCGGGCTGATATCCCCAGCGGATATTCTCGGTCATGAACCACTTGTCGAGGCTCTTCCACGGGAATGAGCTCGCGCCGCCATCACGCCAGAATTTCATCTGCAGACCCGTCTCCGTCTCGACCCGGCCATTGCCGTAATTGATCGTGCCCTCCAGGCGGCCCAGAATATCGGCGGGTGGCACATTGAACCACTGGCGCCGCTGCACGATGGTCGCGAGTTCTTCCTTGTTGGCCATATCCTCGCACCACATCTGCGCTTCCATCACGGCCATCAGGATCGCCTTGGTGGCAATCGGGTTCGCATCGACCCAATCGGCGCGCATGCCGAGAACCTTCTCGGGGTGGTGGGTCCACAACTCGCCCGTGGTCGCGGCAGTGAACCCGATTTCCTGGTTGACCAGCTGCTCATTCCACGGCTCGCCCACGCAGAAGCAATCCATATTGCCCACGCGCATATTGGCCACCATCTGCGCCGGCGGGACGACGACGACATTGGCCTCAGTGTTCGGGTTGATGCCGCCTGCGGCCAGCCAATAGCGGATCCAAAGATCATGCGTGCCACCGGGGAAGGTCATGGCCGCAGTCACTTCCTCACCCCGCGCACGTTTGGCGGCAAACGCTTCTGCCAGCGGGCCAGCATCAAGCCCCGCGCCCGTTTGCGCATATTCCTGCGCGACGGACAGGCCCTGGCCGTCCTCGTTCAGGCCAAGCAGGTTATACATCGGCGTGGGCTGATTGTTCTGCATCACAGTGCCCAGAGAATACTGAAACACTTTCGGTCGCAGGATATGGCCACCATCAATACCGCCACGGGCCGCGCCGAGCGCCATGTTGTCGCGTGTCGAACCCCAGCTGGCCTGTTTCTCGATCCGCATCTGATCAAGGCCGTATTTCTCGTAAAAGCCTTTGACCTGCGCCACAATCAGCGGCGAAGCATCCGTCAGCGCGATAAAGCCCAAGGTCGCGCCGCGCTGTTCGGGGACCGAGGGCGTGGCATAAGCACCACCGGGGATCAGAGCTTTGGCAGCAGCAAGCGTGGCTGCGGCACCTGTGGTGGCACGCAGGAAAGAACGACGGGAAAGCGGGTTTTGTGACATTTGAAATATCCGTTTCAGGCAGGGATTACCCTGCGCAGGTGCAGAACCATGACGCAGCGCAGATTGCGCGGTTGTCAGACTAGTTTCGGGAGGTTCGCGTCACTGCGAAAGTGGAGGGTAAAGCGCAAGCCTTGCAGCTTTCCGTCCTCAGGCAATCCGACGTCTTTGCCGGATGCTCAGACCGTAGGCACTGTGGCGGTCTGGGTCAAAAGGGTTTCGCAGTTGCAGCATGATTTATGTGGAACACATGCGGCTTTGCCTAAATGCGCAGCATCAAAAGGCGCTTGAGTCGAAAATCTGGCCATCAAAGAAACGATCCGGCGGCAGAATCATCGTGCCGCGCTCGGATGAAACCGCAAGCGGATGATCCAGCGTGCCTTCGAGTTTCTCCGACGCACCGGGCAGATCCGCCCCGGCCCCGCGCAGATTATGCCGATACAGATCCGTGCGGCAGATCACTTTCGCGGCCCGCACCGACTCTGCCAGAGCCAGCCCGTGACGCTCGGCCAGATGCGCTGCGAACCAGGCTGCCTGCGAGCGCCAGGGAAAGCTGGCAGCCCCGTCATGAAAGCGAATGAACTCGGACACACGGCGCATTTCCCCGCGCGGGCTGATCACCATCTCGCCGCGCAAGGCACGCTCGAGGATTTCCGCCGGTGCGTTGACATATTCAGTGCGACAGAGCAATTCGCAGGCGGTCTGCCGGTTCAGCGGGTCATCCAGCCATTTCCCTGCCCGCCAGACCGCGCGCATCAGCGCTGCCGTCAGTTCGGGATTCTCCCCGACCCAGTCATGGCGCGCGGCCAGAACCTTTTCAGGCGCTGCGGCCCAGATCGCCTTGCCTGGCAGGATCAACGAGCCCACGCCGCTTTCAACCGCCATCGAACCCCAGGGCTCGCCCACGCAATAGGCGTCGATCTCGCCTGCCCCGAGCGCATCGGCCATGCGCGGTGGCGGCACTGTGCAAAGCTCATAGCGGATGGGTGTTTCGCGCAGCCAGCGTGTAACCAGCGCGGCCTGACAGGAGAAGGGAAAAGGCACACCGATCCGCAACCCTGTCGGCACGACGCGGGCCAGATCAGCTGCGGTGGCACGCGGATCGTTGAACGCGAAATCATGACCTTCGGCGCGCATCGCATCGGCCAGCGCCGAAGAAACCGCAATCACCACCCCGTTAAGCGACAGATTCTGCAGGATATCAACCCGCGCCACGGCCCCGCCAAGCCCCATCGCCATGGCAACCGGCAGGGGCGCGAGCATATGGGCGGCCTCGATCTGGCCCCAGAGCAGCATGTCGCGCAGGCTCGACCATGACGGCGCGGCCCGCAATTCCAGCGCCAGCCCCTCGGATTGCGCAAAGCCCAGTTCATGCGCCACGGCAAGGGCGGCCATGTCCAGCAGCGGCACAAAGCCGATACGAAGGGGTGTCGCTGTCATGACAAGAGCCCCGCTGCCGTGACCAGCGCGCCCGCGACATCCACGACCTTGCGCCCCTGATCCATCGCCGTCTTGCGCAGCAGCGCATAGGCGTCATCCTCGCTGATGCCGCGCGCCTTCATCAGGATGCCCTTTGCACGATCGATCAGCTTTCGCTCTTCCAGTGCGCGCCGCGTGGTTTCCAGCTCCAGCCGCATGCGCTGGAACATCTGGAAGCGGATGATGGCTGCATCCATCACGGCGGCGACACGTTCGGGCTGCAAACCATCCGTGACATAGGCCGACACACCAGCCTCGATCGCGCGGCGCGTCAGATCACTGTCCGTGCTGTCCACGAAAAACGCCACGGGCCGATCCATCGGGCCGGATGCCAGTGTCATTTCCTCGAGCATATCGCGCGACGGGTTGGCCATGTCGATCAGCACGATATCCGGTGCAAGCTCGCGGACGCGGCGCGCAAGCCCGGCCGCTTCGCCGATGACAGTCACCCGATGCCCGAGCGGTTGCAGACTGTCGATGACAAGCCGCGCACGGGTCTCATCCGGTTCGACGATGACAATATGAAGCTTCATGACCTGCACCCAGCGTTGATGCGGGAACAGCATGTGCCGCACAGAGCCGCAAGGGCCGCTTGTCACATACGCCGCATTCAAGGGTGACCTGCCTGTATTATAGGCAGATCGCTCAGGTTTTCGCAGGCCGAAAGGCTTTGCAGCGCGCAGGATCAGTATCGATCCGCGCGGCCCCGATCAGATCGAGACAATAGGGAACCGCCGCGAAAACTGCCTGCAGACAGGTTGCGATTGCGGCTGGTTTGCCGGGCAGGGTGATGAACAGGGTCCGCCCGCGCACACCAGCGCTCTGGCGCGACAGGATCGCTGTCGGCACTTCGGCCAGCGAAGCGCGGCGCATTTCCTCGCCAAAGCCGGGCAGGTCAAACGCGATGATATCAGCCAGCCCTTCGGGCGTGCGGTCGCGCGGGGCCGGGCCTGTGCCACCTGTGATCAGCACCAGATCGCTTCCGTAATCCGCCAGCGTCCGCAGAGCCGCAGCGACAGAATCGCGCCCGTCCGGGATGATCTGGCGCGTGATGTGAACATCGCTGGTCAGAACAGTGCGTAACCAGTCTTCTGCCGCCGGGCCGCCCATGTCTTCGTATTCGCCCCGCGCCGCGCGGTCCGATACAGTGACGACCGCGATCCGCGCGCGTTCAGGCAGCATCGCGCAGCTGCGCCTTCAGGCACCAGTCCACGACCTGCACGAAATCTGCCGGAAGCGCATCTGCATGACCATCGGCAAATGCTTGAAACGCAGGCATGTTTAGCGTGTTAACCCCGACCAGAACCGGAATGCCTGCGCAGATGGCCTCGCCGACAAGCGGGGCAAAGCCATTGCCCTCGGCCTCAGTCTTGCCGAATTTGTTGACGAGAAGCAGATCGGCACCGTCCAGAGCGGCCTCGCTCAGCGCCACGGCCTGCGTCAGGACATGGGTGTCCAGCGTGCAACCCCGCGCCTGCGCGCCGCGATCTTCCGAAATGCGCAGCACTTCGCCCGTGGCCAGAAGCTGCAAATCCATGTCGCATTTGCGCCGGTCCGCGCGGGCGATATTGGTCTGGACGGTCCCGCATAACCGCATCCGACCGCGCAGATGTCGCGCCACCTGCGCCAGAAACAGGTCATTTTTACCCCGTCCGGGCAGAGAGATATAGCCAAGCATCAAAGCCCCCTTGTCATCGGTCGGAGTGACCATCACATCCCGCGCTCCAAACATCCTTGATGTAAATCAAGAATCATGACCGTTTTTAAAACATATTTTCGCGCGGTATAGTCAAAAATTAATCTATATCAGGACATAATGATTGATATTCATCAATAAAATTCGGATCGACCGAACCGGCGCAACTTCGATGCAGATCATTGATCTGACCTAACCCACCGGCACGCTTGCTGCCCATATCCCCGGTGTCATACCTGTGCTGCGATCGCAGGACGTGGCACGTTGTTTTGGTGAAAGCCGCAACCCAGTGCAGGTTCTTGCTGATCCGGGATTGCGTGCGCAGGCCGAGTCCCTGCTAAAAATGCCCCCCCCCGCGATGTGCTGCAGGCGGTCGGAACCATGATCGATCATATCCTGCGCCGCGATCTGGCTGAATTGACCGCTCTGGCCGACCATGTCGAAACAATCCATGCCGGGGAAGCCGTTATCCTCGAGGGGCTGTCAGTCCTGCTGGTGCAGATCGAACAGGAGATAAAAAAACATATGCCGAAGAAAGAGCAGATCCTGTTTCCGCAGTTTCTGTAACAGAAAAGCCCTGGCCCTTGTGACCAGGGGCCGGGGCCTTCTGCAGGCAGATATCGCAGGCACGACCACCAGCCGGATGCTGCCTCAGAGCGGCAGTATCTCGACCAATCGCCCTGCGGGCAGGATTTCCAGATCAGCCGGGATCATGACCAGAACATCGGCTTGCGGGAATTGTGCCAGCCGGTGCGAGCCAGTCCCGTCAAGACATTGCACCTGCATGACCCCACGCGCATCATGACCCAGAAACCGCGCTGCGCGGTATTCACAACGACCCGGTCGGTGGCGCAGCGGGGCAACCAGTGCCGCGAGCGATTTGACGGGACCGGGGCTGGCAAAGCCGACCATCGCCTGCGCAAGAACTTGTCCCACCACATGCCAGGTGACAAAAGCCGCCACCGGATTGCCCGGCAGTCCCAACCAGAGCGCCTGACCGACATTACCGATCGACAGCGGCTTTCCGGGCTTCATCGCAAGCTTCATCGCGGTGATCTGCCCGCCAAGGCTCTGGATCACCTGCGCCATATGATCCTCGTCCCCAACCGAGACCCCGCCAGTGGTGATGATCACATCAGCCCCGCGCGCAAGCTCGCAGACCGCGCGGCGCAGAGTATCGGGATTGTCGGCCTTGGCGGGCATGACAGACAGGTCAATCCATGGCGGCGACAGGGAAGCGGCCAGCATGGCCTGATTGGCATTCCAGATCTGGCCTGGCTGCAGCGGGGCACCGGGCGGGACGAGTTCGCTGCCCGAACACAGGATCGCCACCCGCAATTGGCGGATCACCGGCACCAACCCGACACCGCTTCCGGCGAGAGCCGCGATTTCACGCGCACCGAGCAGACGGCCCTTGCCCAGCAAAGGGGCACCGGGCGCGACATCCTCGCCCTTGCAGCGGATATGCTGGCCTGCTTTCGGGCGCGTTTCGATGCGGATAACATCACCTTGCCTTGTGACCTGTTCCTGCGCAATCACGGCATCTGCGCCATCCGGCACAGGCGCGCCGGTCAGGATACGCAGCGCCTGAGCAGCAGGCAGCACGCCGGCAGCGTCGCCTGCACGGGTGCACCCGGCGACAGGCAGGGTCCAGGGCCCCTCGCCCGCCAGATCCGCGATCTGCAGCGCGTAGCCATCCATACCTGCATTGTCGAAAAGCGGCAGCGCGACCGGGGCCAGTATATCCGCCGCCAGGACGCGCCCGGTCGCTTGCACAAGGGGCAGATGCTCGACCTCGGTCAGCGGGCGCAGCGCCGCAAGGCCAAGGGCAATCGCTTGGTCAACAGGAATCAGGCCCTGCGGCGCATCGCACCCACAGGCCGCCGGGTCAGGGTGGTGATAGACTTGATGCAGGGTCATGCGTTTTCCTCCGGGGCAAGTATACCGATGCGCGCCAGGGCCCATGCGCAGGGCGTATCCGGGTCCGGCGCAAGCGCGCGGCTGGCACACATCTCGGCCATAAGGGCGCGTTTGTCCTCTGCCGTCAGGCGCAGGCGGGCCAGCGGGAGCAGGATTGCGTTCTCGACGATCAGATGACGGCGCCCGGAGGCCGCAAGGTGCCGCAACGCCTCGCGATCTTCGGGCGCGGGCAAGGCTCCATCGGCCATGCAGGCCAGGGCCAGAACCAGCAGGGCGCGAGCCTGTTGCGCGGCTTCATGTTCGCGCGCCAGCCATGCAAGCATCGGCTCAAGATCATCCTCGGGCAGGGCGCGGACCCGCAGGCGAGGGAAGAGGCCTTGTTCCTCCTCCTTCAAATGCGCAGGCAGATCGCGGCACAGATTGATCAGGACGCGCTTTGCGCGTTCAGGGCGCGGCAGGGTGGTGGCGGCCAGAAGGTCCATATCCGCACAGAGCTGGCGCTGGTTGAAATGCTCTTCATACAAGGCCTCGATGGGGCATTCATCAGTGCGCAGGCGTGGCGGCGCGGCACGTGCCCCGCGGATCGACCCGGTGTCACGGTCCAGTCCGTTCGTCTTTTGGATATCTTCGGGCATGGCCGCCCCCTTTCCTCACTCAGGCCGCCCGCAACCTCACCCCTTCAATCGTGGCATTTGTCAAAAGTTCATCGGTGAACTGCACGGCGGCCCGCGCCCAGGCCGCCTTGGCATGGGCATCGCGCAGCCGTGGCAGCACTGTCTCGAACGGCAGAACATCGCCGCGCGCGCGGGCATCGAGGCGGATCAGATGCAGCCCGAAGCGGGTTTCCACCGGATCACTGATCTGGCCCTCGTCCAGCGCATCCAGCGCGGCCTCGAATTCCGGCACCGTGTCGCCCTGCCCCAACTGGCCCAGCAGCCCGCCATTATCCTTGGACGAACAAGCTGAATGGGTGCGCGCCAATTCACCGAAGCGTCGCGGATTGGCACGCAATTCGGACAGGACAGCCTCAGCATGGGCGCGCAAGGCGGCCATATCGTCCTGACGCGGGAACAGGATATGCGCGGCCTCATAGAGCGAGGGGGCGCGGAAGCGATCAGGATGAGAATTATAGACGCGGCGCAAATCGGCTTCATCGGCTGCAGCGGGCGTGATTGCCGCTTCGCTCAGCTGGCGGATCAGCGCTTCGTCCTCGGTCTCAAACTGACCCGGCGCGACTTCCGCCGGATCAGGGGTCAGGCCCCGCGCGCGGGCCTCTTGCAGCATCAATTCGCGGATGGCGAGGGCGCGCGCGGCGGCTTTCCAGGCCAGCCCCGGTTTTGCTTTCGGGGCTGGGTGGTTCTGGGCTTCAGCCGCAATGCGTTCGGCCGAGATTTCAATGCCGTTGACAAAAACAGGCGGCAGAAGCGGTTTCATGGGCTGGTCTCCTTATTCAGCCGGTGTTGCGGGAGTGG
>SKRP01000223.1 GCA_007118445.1 Natronohydrobacter sp. | reverse complement strand
CCGGACATGATCACGCGCGCGGACAGGGGGCGCTCTGCCACAACCGGTGTGGCACCGATCAGCAGCAGACCCAGCAGGAATGTCGCGACAGTCTTGATCATGTTCGGCCCCGTCCGCAAATCCGCAAGGGCTGACCAGCCCCTGTCATGGCTCAGTTTTCGCGCCGCCCCTCGATATGCTTGCGCAGCTTCGAGGGTGCGGCTTTCTTGCGCCCTTTATACGGGTTCTTGTCCGCCTGTGAGCGCAAAAACACCCGGATCGGCGTGCCCGGCATGTCGAAACTCTCGCGCAGCCCGTTGACCAGATAGCGCGTATAGCTGGCGGGCAAATCCTCGGGGTTCGAGCACATGATCACGAAACCGGGCGGGCGCGTCTTGGCCTGAGTCATGTAACGCAGCTTGATGCGCTTGCCGCTAGGGGCAGGGGGCGGATGCGCTTCGACCATCGCGCCCAGCCACTGGTTCAGCCGCGCCGTCGGCAAGCGGCGGTTCCAGACCTCATGCGCGCGCAAGACAGCGGCGTGCAAACGGTCCAGCCCCTTGCCGGTCCTGGCCGAGACCGTGACCAGCGGTGCCCCGCGCAGCTGCGGCAGCAGACGCTCGAAGCTTTCGCGCAACAGGCGCAGTTTGTCCTGCTTCTCGTCCTCCAGATCCCATTTGTTCACTGCAACCACGACCGCGCGCCCTTCGGTTTCGGCGAAATCGGCGATGCGCAGATCCTGTTGCTCGAAGGGGATTGCGGCATCAAGCAGCACCACCACCACTTCGGCAAAACGCACCGCGCGCAGCCCGTCCGCGACCGAGAGTTTCTCGACCTTCTCGACCACGCGCGCTTTCTTGCGCATGCCCGCCGTGTCGAAAATCCGCGTCGGCGTACCCTGCCAGTTCAGCATGACCGAGATCGAATCGCGCGTGATCCCGGCCTCAGGGCCGGTCAGCAGCCGATCCTCGCCCAGTATCTTGTTGATCAGCGTCGATTTGCCAGCATTGGGCCGCCCGATCACCGCCACCTGCAACGGTCGCTTGGCGCTGGGGGCCTGATAGCCTTCATCGCTCTCGTCATCGACATCCAGATCAACGACCGGCGCGTCTTCGGCTGCGCGTTCGGCGTAAGTCTCGGCCAGCGGGCGCAGCATGTGGTAAAGCTCGTCCATGCCCTCGCCATGCTCTGCCGACAGCCGAACCGGCTCGCCCAGTCCCAGAGAATAGGCATCGAGCACCCCGGCTTCGCCCGCGCGCCCCTCGGCCTTGTTGGCGGCCAGGATCACATGATCGGCGCGCTTGCGCAGGATATCGGCGAACATTTCGTCCGTGGGCGTGATCCCGGTGCGCGCATCGACCAGAAACAGGCAGATATCGGCCATATCCACCGCACGTTCGGTCAGGCGGCGCATCCGGCCCTGCAGGCTGTCATCCGTGACCTCCTCCAGACCCGCCGTGTCGATCACGATAAAGCGCAGATCGCCCAGGCGGGCATCGCCTTCGCGCAGGTCGCGGGTGACGCCAGGCTGGTCATCGACCAGCGCCAGGCGCTTGCCCACCAGCCGGTTGAACAGAGTCGATTTGCCGACATTGGGACGGCCCACAATGGCCAGGGTGAAACTCATCTCGCTCCGTGCTCCTGAACGCAAACATGGCCCCTTGCAGGGGCCATGCGCCTGAAATCCTGTTATCTGCGGCCCTTAGCGATAGGCCGTCAGACGCCCGTCACGCGACACCACATAAAGCGTGCCCCCCATGACGATCGGGGCGCTGGCTGCGCCCGAGTGCAATTCCGTGGTGCCAAGCACCTCGCCCGAGACCGGGTCAAGGCTGCGCAGCACACCGTCGCCCGAGCCCACGATCAGCCGCCCCCCGGCCAGTGTGGGCCCATAATGCGGGTAGATCTCGGCCCGCCGCCTTTCGCGGTCGCGGGTATGCAGGGGCAGCTCCTGTCCCCAGATGAAATCACCCGATCCAGCATCCAGCCGCACCACCCGGTTGCGATCCGACATCAGGAATACCGAATCACCCGCTGGCCAGACCGGGCCATAGGCGGCCTCATCCGCGGTCCAGATCGGTCGCCCGTCGCTGCGGTCCAGCGCCATCACGCGGCCTGACTGGTTGCCGACGAAAATGCGTTCGCCCTGCACCACCGGATCGCCGGTGACATCGGTCACAGCCGCATAGGCCACCCCGATCCGGGTTCCGGCCACAGCGCGCCGCCAGATGATCTGCCCGGTGTCGCGACGGGCAGCAATCAACTCGCCGGCCGGGGTCGGAAACAGCACCAGATCGCCGGTCACTGCCGGGGCCGGGCCACCAAGCATGGAGGAGGGCGAGGGCGCGCCGGTCAACTGCCAGTCGGTCTGCCCGCTGGCTGCATCAAGAGCCCAGGCGGTGCTGTCATTGGCCACGACATAGACATGCGCGCCGGAAATCGTCGGCGCGGCAGAGAGCGGCGCGTCAAAGCGCTTCGACCAGATGTCCGCACCGGTCGCGAGGTCCAGCGCCCAGAGCATCCCGAAAGCCGATGTGACATAAAGCCTGCCATCGGCGATTGCCAGCCCGCCGCCCGAGGCCGCATCGGAACTGCGCGCGAAAGGCGGGGTCAGGTCGCGCGTCCAGGCGGTTTCGCCGCCCGTGGTCACAGCGCTGACGCGGGCGCGGCTGTCCAGCGTGTAGATCAACCCCCCGGCGGCAACGGGTTCAGTCGTGATACGGTGCCTGCGCCCGTCGCCCTGACCGATCGGCACGGACCAGATCTGCTGCAATGTGCTGCCCAGCGAGGGATGGCTGATCCGGGTCGAGGGGGATCCCAGCCGGTGGGTCCAGTCCGGATTGACCACACTCGGCGGCAGGGCAATGGGGGCTGCGCGATTGACCGGGGCTTCGCCGGCGTCTTCGGCGAAGGGCGCGCGCAGCGGGAAACGTTCCCCTTCGAGAATGAAATCGCGGCTGCAGGCGGTCAGCAGGGCAGCGGCGGCAAGCAGGCCTGCGCAGGTCCAGAGTTTCACCATATGCTCCTGTTCGCTTCGTCCCGGCATCTGTCGGGTGCCATGATTATAATCCGCTTACGCTGCGGCCTGACGCTTAGTTCTGCACCTCGCCTCCCAGTGCGACCACAAGCTGTGTCGCGCGGCGGCGCAGGTTTTCAGTAACGCCCGATTGTGCCAGCAAATCTGTCAGTATTTCAATGGCCGTGTCGCGATTTCCCTGCTCCAGTTCCAGCAGCGCTGTCTGTTCCAGCGCAATCGGACGCATGGGCTGGCCAGGTTGCGACAGGGCCGCGAGGATCTGGGTCCGCTCGTCGCGCGGGATATCAGCGCCCCCTGCGATCACCCGTTTCAGCGCGGCCAGCTGGCGATAGGCTTCGGGCAGCGATGTATCTTCCGCGGCTGCATGCAGTGCAGCAAGCGCAGCGCTGCGGTCTTCGGCCATGGCTTCGCCGGCGCTGAGCAATTGCAGCATTCCACCTTGCGCGCCGGTCGTGTCGATCTGCCCCAGCGCGCGCAACCGGTCAGAGCCTGCATCATGTTCCAGAGCCGCAAGAACGCTATCCCCGAAAGCCTCGGCGCTGGCGCGGTCGCTGGCCTTGCGCCATTCATTCCAGGCCGTGCCACCCACAACCAGCACCACCGCCAGAACAGCAATCCATCCATATCGCCGCAAGTAGGACATCGCCTTCTCGCGACGCAGTTCTTCGGTCACTTCGTCTATGAAACTGTCTGTATTGCTCACGCGACCCTCTTACCCGTACCCCGGTGTCTCTTACCGCGAAGGCGGCCATATTGCCAAGCCCTGCCACAACTCTTTCAGCCGTATCGGCCCGGTCTTGCGCAGAAGCCATGTTAATGCGATAAACATCACTTGAATTTCTGCGCCTGCAAACCTAATCTGAACTGGTCAGTTCAGACAAGCCACCTAAATACCCAGCAGCACAGTTTGTGGAGTCGTCGGCATGAGAGTCTTTCCCCTGGTAACTGCCCTGACAGTGACCGCGACGCTGTATCTGGCGATCATGGAGCGTGATGCTCTGCTGGGTTTTGCGGGCGTGGTGGCTGATACAGGGGCAGTAGGCGAATCAGAAGCCGGGGATGCGCCACTGGTGCGCGTGCTGGCGACCCGATCCGAAGCGCAGCCCGTCACCAATACCGTGGTGCTGCGCGGGCGCACCGAGGCCATGCGCCAGGTCGAGATCCGGTCCGAGACATCGGGGCTTGTCATCTCGGAGCCGATCCGGCGCGGGGCGTCCGTCAGCGCGGGCGATCCTGTCTGCGAAGTGGCACCAGGGGTGCGCAAGGCCGCGCTTGACGAGGCCCGCGCCCGCCTGACCGAAGCCGAGATAAACTATCGCGCGGCCTCGGGCCTGTCGGAGAGCGGGTTTGCCAGTGATGTGCGGCTGGCCAATGCCCGCGCGGCGTTGCAGTCGGCGCAGGCCGGGCTTGATCGCGCAGTTGAGGAAATGGCCCGGCTGGTCATGCATGCCCCGTTTGACGGGCTGCTCGAAACCGATACGGCAGAGCTGGGCAGTCTGATGCAGCCCGGCGGGCTTTGTGCCACGCTGATCCAGATGGACCCGATCAAGCTGGTGGGTTTCGCAACCGAAGCGCAGATCGATGATATCCGTCCGGGCACGCCCGCGGGTGCGCGGCTGTCTTCGGGCCGCGAGGTTCTGGGCACAGTCAGTTTCATCGCGCGCTCTGCCGATCCGCAGACCCGCACTTTTCGCGTCGATGTCACCATTCCCAATCCCGATGGCCGGATCCGTGATGGCCAGAGCGTGGATATCCTGATCCAGGGCGAAGAGCAGCAAGGCCATCTCTTGCCCGGTTCGGCCCTGACACTGAATGATCGCGGCGAACTGGGCCTGCGCGTTGTCGATGGTGACGGGCAGGTGAGTTTCGAGCGCGCCAGCATCTTGCGCGACACCGCAGATGGCATGTGGCTGGGCGGTCTGCCCGAGCAGATCAATGCGATCATTCTGGGGCAGGAATTCACCCGCGAAGGCGCGCGGGTCACGGTCCATTGGGCCGATGAGCAGGAGGATGAACAGTGATCGGCATTGTCTCCTGGGCGGCCACCCGCGCGCGGATGGTCTTCGCGCTGGTGATCATGGTCATGGTCGCGGGCGCAGCCGCCTATATCGGACTGCCGAAAGAGGGCGAGCCGGATATCGAAGTGCCTGCTGTCATCATCACAGTGCCGTTTCCGGGCATCTCTGCGGTCGATGGCGAGACCATGCTGGTCAAGCCCATGGAAAACGAGCTGAAAGAGCTCGACGGGCTCGAGACGATCAGCGCCTTTTCCGCTGATGGTTTTGCGGCGGCGGTTCTGGAATTCGAATTCGGCTGGGACAAGACCGCCACTATGGCCGATATTCGCGATGCGATGGGGCGGGCTGAGGGGAAATTTCCGTCCGGGGCGCAGAATTACACGGTGTCCGAAATCAATTTCTCGCAATTCCCGATCATCATCGTGGCGGTGTCGGGGGATGTGTCAGAGCGCACGCTCCTGCGCGTGACACGCGATCTGCGCACCCGGATCGAAGGGCTGGAATCGGTGCTCGAGGCTGAAATCGCAGGATCGCGCGACGAGATGGTCGAGGTGCTGATCGATCCCTTGCGGCTGGAAGCCTATAACGTGACCGCAGGCGAGTTGATCCAGGTGGTGACGGGCAACAACCAGCTTGTCGCTGCAGGCGAGGTGGAAAGCCGCTCGGGCAGTTTCGCAGTCACACTGCCATCGAGTTTCTCCAGTGCTGAGGATATCTATCGGCTGCCGGTCAAGGTGAATGGCGATTCGGTGGTCACGCTGGGCGATCTGGCCGAAATCCGTCTGACCTTTGCAGACAGGGCTGGAACAGCACGGTTCAACGGGGAAACCAATCTTGCGATACAGGTCGTCAAGGGCAAGGGTTTCAACGCCATCGATTCGACCGCCGAGGTGCGTGCCGCTATTGACGCGGAAATCGCGACCTGGCCCGAGGAATTGCAATCCGCGATCCGTGTGACCCCGGCGCTGGACACGTCGATCCAGACCGGTGAGATGGTCACACAGCTCGAAGGCTCGGTCCTGACGGCCATCGCGCTGGTGATGATCGTGGTCCTGGCCGCGCTCGGTGCGCGCTCGGCGCTGCTGGTGGGGTTTGCGATCCCGGCTTCCTTCCTGCTGTGCTTCATCCTGCTGGGCGTGATGGGCGTCGCAGTGTCGAATATCGTCATGTTCGGCCTGATCCTTGCTGTGGGGATTCTGGTCGATGGGGCCGTGGTTGTGGTCGAATATGCCGACAAGCGCCTGGCCGAGGGCGACGGGCCGATGGAAGCCTATGTCAAGGCCGCAACGCGCATGTTCTGGCCGATCATCGCATCAACCGGAACCACGCTCTGCGCCTTTCTGCCCATGCTGTTCTGGCCCGGCGTGGCAGGCGAGTTCATGGGGATGCTGCCAGTCACCCTGATTTTCGTGCTCTCGGCCTCGCTGGTCGTG
>SKRP01000240.1 GCA_007118445.1 Natronohydrobacter sp. | reverse complement strand
CGCAGCCGCGGGGCCTGTGCTCTGGTGTTGCGGTTACAACCACGATCCGGCCTTGCAGGCAGAGCGCGTCCAGCTCTTCCAGCGCCCGTTTCCCTGCCAGATGCAGCACATCGAAGCCGCCGCCGCGCAGATGGGTGATCGTCGCGCGAGGATCGCCGCCACTGCGCGCATGGGCCTGCGCCTGATCCGCCACATCGCCATCGGCCTGCAACCAGCTTGACGCGGCAAAGCTGCCCGCGCGGGCGCGGCTGAGCGCGCGGCCCTCTTGCGTCATCAGCCCGACGATTTCCCCTTCCGGCGCGATCAGCAGCGCGGGCCGCGTCGTCATCGACCATAAAAACAGCGCCAGCGCCATGACCGGCAACCCGACCATGCGCGCAGACCCCTGCCACAGGATCAGCCAGAGCGCGCCAAGGCTGAGCATCGGAATCACCCATGGGTCAGGCTGGACAATCGGCATGACCGCGCCATCAAGCCCGCTGATCCATTCTGCGACACGCAATATCCAGCCAATCGCCGGCGACATCACCGCAAGCCCCAGACCCGCCAGCCCGAAAGGTGCGAGAATCGCTGCCAGTACTGCTGCAGGCATGATCACAAGCCCCATCAGCGGCACGGTCAGCAGATTGGCGATCAGCCCGTATTCGGCGATGCGGTTGAAACTGGCCGCGGCAATCGGGGCGGTGGCGATGCCCGCGACCACCGAACACAGGATGACCGAGACCACAGGCAGCGCCCATCGGGGCAGGCGCTCGCGCCAGGCGCGGTCATCGCTGAGCAGGCGGAACACGGCGACCAGGGCGATGGTGGCGGCGAAGCTCATCTGGAAACCGGCCTGAACCAGCGCTTCGGGGCGCAGGATCAGGATGATGGTCGCCGCAATCGCGACCGAGCGCAGCGAAATCGCGCGCCGGTCTAGCAGTATGGCAACCAGCATGACCGCGACCATGATATAGGCGCGTTCAGTGGCGACATTCCCGCCCGACAGCGCCAGATAGAACGCCCCGGCGGCAAGCGCCCCCAGCGCGGCCAGCTTGCGTGTGGGCAGGCGCAGGGCTAAAGGCGGCACCAGTGCCATCATCAGACGCAGCAGGCCCAGCACAAAGCCGGTCAGCAGCCCCATATGCAGGCCGGAAATCGCTAACAGATGCGCCAGGTTGGATCGGCGCAGCTCTTCGGTGCGGGCCTGCGGAATGCCCGAGCGGTCGCCGGTCAGGATCGCTGCTGCAAAGCCGCCCCGGTCGCCGGGCAGATGCTCCTGCACTGCGCGCGATATCTTCATGCGCAGCCGGTGCAGGCTTAGCCCTGTCGTTTCGGGCGGGGCTGCGATCAGCACCGGGATGCGGGTATAGCCGACCGCGCCCAGCCCTTCGAACCAGGCAAGGCGGCGAAAGTCGAAACCGCCGGGTTCCGAGGGCGCAGGCGGGGGGACAAGATGGCCTGTGGTCATCACCCGCAACCCTGGCTCCGGGTTGATGAATCCTTGCGGACCATGCAGTGAAATCCGCACATGTTGCGGCGTGCGCGCGGGCGAGAGGCGTTCGAGCACGACCTGATCGAGGGTCAGGCGCATGGCATCCCCGGCGGAGCGGTCGATCTTGATGATGCGGCCCTCGATGGCACCGTAATAGCGGAAGCTCAGCACCGGGGCCGCAACCTGATGCGCGCGGTAGCCCGTCAGCAGCACCCCGCAGAGCACCAGCAGAGCGGCGATGGCGAGCGGGGCCAGCTCCTCGGACAGCCAGCGCGCCAGCGCCCCGGACAGCAGCGCCAGCGCGCCAAGCGCGGCCCATTCCGGTGGGCTTGGCTCGCGTGGCAGGGCAAAATAGCTGCCGATGCCGATGGCAAGGCAGATCGGCACATAGAGAAACAGTCGCCCGCGCTGGCGCGCGATGGCCTGACCCAGCGCTGCAGCATATGGCCTTGGTTCTGCGACAATGACGCCCGGCGCGCGCACTCTTGCCAGCCCCCCTTTGCTTGCCTAGAACCCCTGCCACAACCACCCTGCCGCA
This sequence comes from Natronohydrobacter sp., assembly GCA_007118445.1. Taxonomy (GTDB): domain Bacteria; phylum Pseudomonadota; class Alphaproteobacteria; order Rhodobacterales; family Rhodobacteraceae; genus Roseinatronobacter. The sequence continues at coordinate 18,168 of SKRP01000240.1, read as the reverse complement.
AAACTGGTTTCCAAAAGGTTAAACGCCCCATGTCCACGCCTGTCGTCACCCGCTTCGCCCCTTCGCCCACGGGGTTTCTGCATATCGGGGGGGCACGGACGGCGCTCTTCAACTGGCTTTATGCGCGGGGTCGCGGGGGCAGGTTCCTGTTGCGGATCGAGGATACCGACCGCGCGCGCTCGACGCCCGAGGCGACCGAAGCCATCCTGAGCGGGCTGCGCTGGCTGGGGCTGGACTGGGATGGCGAGGCGGTCAGCCAGGCCGCGCGCGCCGACCGTCATGCCGAGGTTGCGCATCAGATGCTGGCCGCAGGCCATGCCTATAAATGTTTCGCCACACAGGACGAGATCGAGGCGTTTCGCGAGGCAGCGCGCACTGAGGGGCGCTCGACGCTCTTCCGCTCGCCCTGGCGCGATGCCGATCCGGCCACGCATCCCGACGCGCCTTTTGCGATTCGCGTGAAGGCCCCGCAGAGCGGCGAGACCATCATCGCCGATCAGGTGCAGGGCGATGTGCGCATTCGCAATGACCAGCTTGACGACATGATCGTGCTGCGCTCGGATGGCACGCCGGTCTATATGCTGGCCGTGGTGGTCGATGACCACGATATGGGCGTGACCCATGTGATCCGGGGCGATGACCACCTGAACAATGCCGCACGGCAGATGCTGGTCTTTCAGGCGATGGGCTGGCCCGTGCCGGTTTTCGCGCATATCCCGCTTATTCACGGACCGGATGGCAAGAAATTATCCAAGCGTCACGGGGCCTTGGGGGTCGAGGAATATCAGCGGATGGGCTATCCGGCAGCCGCCATGCGCAACTATCTGGCGCGCCTGGGCTGGAGCCATGGCAATGACGAGTTCTTCACCGATGATCAGGCACGCGACTGGTTCGACATCACCGGGATCGGCAAGTCACCGGCGCGTCTGGACTTCAAGAAGCTCGACCATCTGACCGGCCAGCACATGAGCGCAGGCGATGATGCTGCGCTGCTGCATGAATTGCAGCTCTATCTGGCCGCAACTGGCGCAGAGCCCTTGACCGAAGCACAATCCGAGCGTCTTTTGCAGGCCATGCCGCTGGTCAAGGACAAGGCCAAGAGCTTTGCGCAAGTTATTGAAAAAGCACATTTTACGCTGACCAGCCGTCCCGTCCGGCCGGATGAAAAAGCGGCTAAGGCGCTCGATGATGTATCCCGTGGTATACTGAGGGAATTGACGCCGCGACTGCAAAATGCTAGCTGGACCCGAGGAAATCTGGAAGCTATCGTCGCGGAAACTGCGCAGGCGCATGGTCTGGGTCTTGGCAAATTGGCGCAGCCCCTGCGCGCAGCCCTTGCCGGGCGCACCACCAGCCCCAGCGTGTTCGACATGATGCTTCTGCTTGGCCGGGAGGAAACCCTTGGCCGTGTGCAAGATGCAGTGACCTGAGCCAGCGCGCACGCTGGACGGGTCTGACACTGCCTGCCGGATGCAGTATCCGGGGGCCTTTGGGAAAGGATGTGCAATGGCGGATGGTGCTGGAACGGCTAAGCTGACAATCGGGGACAAGGTGCTGGACCTGCCCGTCCTGAAGCCCACTGTGGGGCCAGATGTGCTGGATATCCGCAAGGTTTATGCGCAGGCGGATGTCTTCACCTTTGATCCGGGGTTCACGTCGACAGCGTCCTGTTCCTCGACCATCACCTATATTGACGGGGACAAGGGCGAGCTGCTGTATCGCGGCTACCCGATCGAGCAACTCGCCGAAAAATCGCATTTTCTGGAAACCTGCTATCTGCTGCTTTACGGCGAGCTGCCTTCGGCGGCCGGGCTGGAAGATTTCGAAAGCCGCGTGACGCGCCACACGATGCTGCATGAACAGATGCAGTATTTCTTCCGCGGTTTCCGGCGCGACAGCCATCCGATGGCGATCATGACCGGGGTCGTGGGCGCAATGTCAGCATTTTATCACGATTCGACCGATATCAACGACCCCTGGCAGCGCGAGGTCGCCGCGATCCGCATGATCGCCAAGATGCCGACGATTGCCGCCTGGGCCTACAAGTATTCGATTGGCCAGCCTTTCGTTTATCCCAAGAACAGCCTCGATTATGCTGGCAATTTCCTGAATATGTGTTTCTCGGTTCCGGCCGAGGAATATGTCGTCAACCCGATCCTGAGCCGCGCCATGGACCGGATCATGATGCTGCATGCCGATCATGAGCAGAATGCCTCGACCTCGACTGTGCGTCTGGCCGGGTCGTCCGGTGCGAACCCGTTTGCCTGTATCGCGGCCGGGATTGCCTGTCTCTGGGGCCCCGCGCATGGTGGTGCGAATCAGGCCTGTCTGGAGATGTTGCAGGAAATCGGGACCGTTGACCGCATCCCGGAATATATTGCGCGCGCCAAGGACAAGGATGACCCGTTCAAGCTGATGGGCTTTGGCCACCGGGTCTACAAGAATTTCGACCCGCGCGCGAAGGTGATGAAGCAATCTGCCGATGAGGTTCTGGGCCTGTTGGGGGTCGAGGATAACGAGACCCTCAAGATCGCCAAGGAGCTGGAAAAGATCGCGCTCGAAGATGAGTATTTCGTCTCGAAAAAGCTTTATCCGAATGTCGATTTCTATTCCGGCATCATCCTCGAAGCGATGGGTTTCCCGACCTCGATGTTCACGCCGATCTTTGCGCTGTCGCGCACTGTGGGCTGGATTTCGCAGTGGAAAGAGATGATTGGTGACCCCGAGCAGAAGATCGGCCGCCCGCGCCAGCGCTATACCGGTGCGCCGCGCCGCGATTATCTTGAAATCGAAACGCGCTGATCCGCGCCTGTGGTCACAATTTTGCGCCGCTCCCTTGGGGGCGGCGTTTTTCGTGCCATATCAGGAAGCTGTAGCGGCTTGCGGGGTTGAACTGCCATGACACGATATCTGCCTTTCCTGACGCTGATGGCGACAGCGGCCTTTCTGGTCTCGCCCTATCTCACCGATCCGTTCACCGGCTTTGACCCGGCCCGCTTTCCGGTGCCGCAGATTGACCCGCCGGTGCAGCCTGCGGGCTATGCCTTTGCCATCTGGGGGCTGATTTACCTGTGGCTTGCGGTGATGGCGGTGGCAGGGGCGTTTCTGCGGCGCGAGGACCCGGCCTGGCGGCCCGTGCATCTGCCCCTGATCCTGAGCCTTGGGCCGGGGGCTGCGTGGCTATGGGTGGCGGGTTTTGCGCCACGCGCGGCAACAGTGCTGATCTTCTGGATGATGGCGACAGCGATCTGGGCGCTGTGGCGCACGCCTGCGCAGGATCGCTTGCTTCTGCGCCTTCCCGTCGCGCTCTATGCCGGATGGCTGACCGCCGCTGCGCATGTGTCGCTGGGCATCAATCTCGGCGGGTTTGGCATCGCTCCCGCTGACATCGCAGCTATCATCGCCCTCGCACTGGCTTCAGGCGTCATGCTTGCAACGCTCTACCTGCGCCCGGATCTGCCCGAATACGGTCTGGCCTTTATCTGGGCGCTTGTTGCTGTGATCGTGGCCAATTGGGACGGCCCGACGCGCATCCTGATCGCCGCCGGACTGGCGCTGCTCTTCGTGATTTCTGCCATGGTGCAAGGCCTGCGCTCTGGACAGCGCTCGCGCGGGCTGTAACACAAGGCGGCGATCCATTCGCTGCGCCCGGAGGGCCTTATGCCGCATGACCCGCTGATTTTTGTCCCTGATGGCTCGGTCACGCGCCTGCGTGCAATCATGCGCGCGCTGCGCGACCGTGAGACGGGGTGTCCGTGGGATATCGAACAGGATTTCGCCTCGATCGCGCCCTATACGATCGAGGAAGCCTATGAAGTCGAGGATGCCATCGCCCAAGCCGACTGGCCCGCGCTGGAGGGCGAGTTGGGCGATCTGCTGTTGCAGGTGGTCTATCATGCGCAGATGGCCGAAGAGGCCGGGCATTTCAGTTTTGAGAGCCTGACGCGGGCGATCAGCGACAAGATGCTGGCGCGGCATCCGCATGTGTTCGGGGAGGAGAGCCGCGACAAGAGCGCTGAAGAACAGGTCGCGGATTGGGAGCGGGTGAAGGCGCAAGAGCGCGCGTCGCAGGGGCGCGCGGGGGTGCTGGATGATGTGGCGCTGGGGCTGCCTGCGCTGATGCGCGCCGTGAAGCTGCAGAAACGCGCGGCGCGGGTGGGGTTTGACTGGCCGGATACCGCGCAGGTGCTGGACAAGATCGTGGAGGAAGCGCGCGAGCTGGCTGAGGCGCGTGATGAGATGGGCGCGGCGGAGCAGGAAGAGGAATTCGGCGATTTGCTGTTCGTGATGGCCAATCTGGCGCGGCATCTGGAGATTGACCCGGAAGCGGCGCTGCGCGCGGCCAATGCCAAGTTCACGCGGCGCTTTCGCGCCATCGAGGTGGCGCTGGCGGCCGAGAATCGTCGCCCCGAGGACAGCACGCTTGAGGAGATGGACGCACTCTGGAACGCGGCCAAGGCGCGGGAGAAGGCGGATGCAGGCAGATGACACGGCGCTGACGCAGGCGGGATTGGCGCCTTCGGGGCGCGGGTCGATCCTGCTCCTGGCCTGTGGCGCTTTGGCGCGGGAGATATTGGCGCTGAAGGCGGCGAATGGTTGGGCGCATATGGATCTGATGTGCCTGCCGGCCAATCTGCATCTGTGGCCGGACCGGATACCCGATGCGGTGGAAAAGGCAGTGCGGGCTTACCGCGACCGTTATGCCGAGATTTTCGTGGTCTATGCCGATTGCGGCACAGGTGGGCTGTTGCAGGCGCGCTGTGCGGCCTTGGGCGTCGAGATGGTTGCGGGGCCGCATTGCTATGCGTTTTTTGAGGGTGTTGAGGCGTTCGCGGCGAAGGCCGAGGATGAGATCACGGCGTTTTACCTGACGGATTTTCTGGTCCGGCAGTTTGACGCTTTTGTCTGGAAGCCGATGGGGTTTGACCGCCATCCCGAGCTGATCCCGATGATGTTCGGCAATTACACGCGGTTGATTTATCAGGCGCAGACCGATGATCCGGCGCTGGACGCGAAGGCGCGGGACTGTGCGGCGCGGCTGGGGCTGGCATATGAGCGGCGGTTTACGGGATATGGGGATCTGGAAACCGTCTTGGCCGCGCGTGCGTAGGGTGCGTGCTGAGCACGCACCTTACGTGGGAGGGGGGTGCCCTTGCTGCGATGCGCCGGATCGCTTTGAGTATTTTTTGCAAGATGAAGCTCAGGCGTGGCGGATATAATAGGCTGTGGCCGCGTCGCGTTCTTCACTATGCAGGAATATGTGGCCGGTTTCCGCGCAGAAATGCGGCACGTCTACCATTGCCGCCGGGTCTGTGGCCAGCAGACAGAGGACCTGCCCCGATGCCATGGATTTAAGGCGTTTGCGTGCTTTGAGCACAGGAAGCGGGCAGAGCAGCCCGATGGCGTCAAGTTCGACATCCGCTTGCATCAGCGCCGCCTGCCCCGGCGCGCGGGGGCGCGGGGGCTGAGTCCTTCGCGCAGAAGCGCGGTCATCGGATGCGCGGTTTCAGCGCCGTAATGATCGAGCAGGCTTTTCAGGGCCTCGCGCTGGTCCTGTCCCTGGGGCAGGCTCAGCGCCCAGTCGATCAGGATCGAGCGGCATTCCGCGTCGGAAATGCCCTCGATCCGGTAGCTTTCGCGGATCAGTCCCTTCGGGTCATGGCTGGGCTGCATCCTTGTCCTCTGTCTTTTGCGCTGCAAGCAGCGCGGTGATGATCTGGTCGGCCTGCGCACATCTGGCCTGTAGCGCCTTGGCCAGCGTATCTGGGGTGCCAACCCCGGCAGAGGTCAAGATAAATTTCTGACCACCGGGGCCAAGATCGGCAATATCTGAAATGCGGTCGGCCAGCAGGCGGCCTGTCGCCTGCATCGTCCAGCACAGCCGGTAAGCGGCCAACAGCGCGCGTTCCTGTTCCGCCGTAATGGTGCCGGATTTCACACCTGAGCGCAGCTGCTGCTCGACGCGGCGCGCGTGGTGACCTGCCTTGAGCGCGCAGAATTGCGCGACGAGTTCGAGATCCATCAGCCGCCCTGGCCCCGCTTTCGCGTCCCACAGCCCATGTGCAGGCTTGGCCTCGGCCAGACGCGCGCGCATGTCAGCGACGTCGCGGGCAATGTCGGGGCCAGTGGCTTTTTCCGACAGAAGCGCGCGGCGGAAGCGTTCGATCTGTTCGCCCAGCGTGACCGAGCCTGCAACGCGGCGCGCGCGGGTCAGGGCCAGATGCTCCCATGTCCAGGCCTCGTTCTGCTGATACTGCTCGAAGGCGGAAATCGAGGTTGCGACCGGCCCTTGCCGCCCAGAGGGACGCAGGCGCATATCCACCTCGTAAAGTCGTCCCTCGGCGGTCGGCGCGGAAATGGCGTTCAGAAACGCCTTGGTCAGCCTTGCGTAATAGCTGCGCGCATCGAGCGGGCGGGGGCCCTCAGAGTGATCCTGGATTTCAGCGTCATAGATGATCAGCAGGTCCAGATCCGAGGCCGCGTTCAGTCGACCCGCCCCCAGTGACCCCATGCCCAGCACCACCGCGCCATTGCCGGGCGGGGCACCGTGTTTGCGCGAAAACTCGGCCACGACCACTGGCCAGAGCGCGCCAAGTGCTGCCTCGGCGAGGCCCGCATATTCGGAACCGGCCTCGAATGCGTCGATCAGCCCGCGCAGGTGATGCACGCCAATACGGAAATGCCATTCGCGCGCCCAGATCCGCGCAAGGTCGAGCTGTCGCTCGTAATCTTCAAGCGCAGCCAGCCGGTCGGCGAGGTCTTTGTGCAATGCTGCCGTGCCAGGCCAGGCCGTGAAGAACCCGCCCCCGATCACCGCATCGAACACGGACGCATTGCGCGAGAGATAGGTGGCCAGCCGCGGCGCTGTTGCGCAAATGTCAACAATCAACTCGATCAGCTGCGGATTGGCCTCGAAAAGCGAAAAAAGCTGCACGCCTGCGGGCAATCCCCCCAGAAAGCGGTCGAATTGCACGAGGGCTGCATCAGGATCCGCGGCATCCTGAAGGCGGGTCAGGATCATCGGGCGCATACGCTTGAAGATTTCCTTGGCGCGGCCCGAGCGCAGGGCCGCATAGCTGTGCCAGCCTGCGATCAGATCCTGCGCGGCTTCGGACAGGTCCGGCTCTTCGGTCGCTGTGCTGTCAGGGGTGAAAAAGCCTTCGGTCAGTTGCGCCACCTCGGTCAGCCGCGCTTTCAGCTGCTGACGAAAGGCGCTGGTATCGGCCGTGCCCATGAAGCGCGCGAGGCGGTCGAACTCCTCCGCGCTGGTGGGCAATCTCTGGGTCTGGGCGTCCTGTACCATCTGCAGCCGGTGCTCGATCTCGCGGTGCCGGATGTAATGCGCGGTCAGCTTTCGAGCCAGATCCTTTGGGATCCAGCCTTTGGCCGCGAGGGCGGCCAGCCCGTCCACTGTGCGCGGGCTGCGCAGGTCGGGGTCGCGTCCGCCTGCGATCAACTGCCGGGTCTGGGTGAAGAATTCGATCTCGCGGATGCCGCCTTGACCGAGCTTGATATCATGGCCCTCGAGCGTGAGCGCACCGCCAAGACCCTTATGCGCCTTGATTTTCAGCCGCATGTCATGCGCATCCTGGATCGCTGCGAAATCCAGATGCCTGCGCCAGACGAAGGGGCGCAGCATATCGAGAAACCGCCAGCCTGCCGCCAGATCGCCCGCGCAGGGTCGCGCCTTGATATAGGCGGCACGTTCCCATGTGCGCCCGAGGCTTTCGTAATAGCGCTCGGCGGCTTCCATCGACAGGCAGACAGGGGTGACAGACGGATCAGGGCGCAGCCGCAGATCCGTGCGGAATACATAGCCCTCGGACGTGTGATCCGAGAGCAGCCCGCAAAGCTTGCGGGTGACGCGGATGAAACTTGCGCGGGCCTCGTGATAGTCGTCAGGGGTGAAGCGGCTTTCGTCGAACAGGCAGATCAGGTCGATATCGGAGGAATAGTTCAGCTCGCGCGCGCCCATCTTGCCCATCGCAAGCACGAACATGCCTGCGCCGGTCGCTGCATCCTCTGGCCCCATCCCGGGCAGTTTCTTGCGGCGTATTTCCTCGGCCACAAGGGCCGACAGGGCGACATGGGTCGCGCGATCGGCCAGATCGGTCAGCGCAGCGGTCACCTGATCGAGCGACCAGACCCCGCCCAGATCGGCAAGGGCTGCCAGCAGCGCCACGCGGCGCTTGGCCTGGCGCAAACGGGCCGAGAGTTCGGCCAGAGGCACGTCCGCAAGCGCCGCGAGTTCGGCGTCGATACTGACCTGCGGGTCGCAGGTGAGGGCCTGCGCGGTCCAGCCCTGCTCACGCGCCATCAGCGTCCGCAGATAAGGGCTGCAACCAGCGGCCCCGGCAATCAGATCGCCCAGTTCCGCTGGCAAGTCTGGAAATCCCGCGCGTGCTTCGACACCGGATTCGGGGTCATGGGGCAGGGGGATGCGGGTCAGGGACGGAAAATTCATCGTCAGATCATGCCCTGCCTGCCGTCCGAGGTCAATTGCCGCAACCCCTTATTCCAGTGGAGAAATTAGGGCTGTGATACGCTTCGGGGGCGGGCAGGCTCAGAAGTTGATTGCGTTATCATGAAGTTTTTGCTTGCCAGAATTGGTAAGTTTATTTTACCAACGCTGTCGAGGGGGAAGTTGCACGCGATCATTCGGAGCGGGGGTCCGCAATTTTATTGCGTGAATAAATGCTTTTCTCTTGACGCAAGTCGCCCCGAAAGGGTGGATAGCAGGGACGAAAGTCCAACAACCGGAGGAACAGATGAATAAACTGATGATTACGACTGCGCTTGCCGCCAGCCTTGTGGCGGGCACTGCAACAGCGCAGGACCGCATTCGCTGGCAGGTGCCGATGGGCTTCCCCAGCACTCTGGCCGGTCTGGCTGACGCCATGCCATGGGTGGCGGACCAGCTGCGCGCAGCAACCGACGGCCGCATTGACCTGCGCGTTGCCGAGCCGGGTACCGTGATCCCGGCTTTCGGGATCTTTGAAGCCGTGGGCGATGGGTCGATCGATGCGGGCTATGCATGGATGGGGTATGAGCTGGGCACGCTGCCTTCGGCGGCGCTGTTCGGGGCACTGCCTTTCGGTCTGGAATCGTCGGAGTATCTGGCATGGATGTATCACCATGGCGGCCGCGATCTGATGACAAAGGCCTATGAGCCGTTCAACATCCACATGATCCCCTGTGGCACGATCAGCCCCGAGGGCGCTGGCTGGTTCCGCGAAGAGCTGGAAACGGTCGAGGATCTGGATGGCCTGCGCTTCCGTGCTGCTGGTCTGGGCGGCGAGATCATGTCCGAACTGGGTAAATCGGTGACAGTCATTCCCGGCGGCGAGATCTATCAGGCGCTGGAAACTGGTGCGATTGACGCGGCCGAATTCTCGCTGCCCTCGGCGGATATGCAACTCGGCTTCTATCAGGTGGCGAGCTATTACTACCTGCCCGGCTGGCACCAGCCTTCGACCAATCAGGCGCTCTATGTGAACCTCGACAGCTGGAACGGCCTGTCGGAAATAGATCAGAACCTGATCGAGATGGCCTGCATGGCGGCGAATTCCTACGCGCTGTCCAAAGCCGAGGCGATGCAGGGCCCGACTCTGGTTGAGCTGGAAGAGAAAGGCGTGAACCTGCGCAACTATTCGGATGACTTCATCGAGGCCTTCCGCGACGCGCATCACACAGTCATGGAGCGCCGCAGCGCCGAAGATCCGCTCTTTGCCGAGATCTATCAGTCGATGACCGAATTCCAGGCGACAAACCGCCGCTGGAAGGAATTCGGCTATCTGCCGCGTGACTGGCAGACCCGTATCGGCGAATAAGCCTTGCGCGTGTCGCCCGGTATCGTCGTATGCCGGGCGACGTCGCTTATCCATGTGACCTCAGCCAAGGCAGGGTAGCCGATGACCGATCCCAAGACACCCGAAGTCAAGCTGGACCTTGCGCAGGTCGAAGCCGCCGCCGCGCGCGATGAAGGACTGTCCTTTCCGCGCACCTTTCTGTCAGACCTGATCGAAAAGGGGTTGGGATACCTCTATAGTGTCGTGAACTGGACATGGCTGATCCTGATGCTGATCATCGTCGGCACAGTGGCGATGCGCCATTTCATCGGCGGCAACACTGTCTGGGCGGAAGAAACGCAATGGCATCTTTATGCAGTGGGCTTCATGGTCGGGATCAGTGCCGCGATCGTCGCGGATTCACATGTGCGCGTCGATGTGCTGGCCGCGCAATTCCGGCCGAAACTGCGCGCCTGGATCGAGTTGCTGATGATTGTCCTGATCATCTTTCCGCTCTGCTGGCTGATCATCTATTATGGCTATGCTTTCACCGAACGCTCGTTCCGGCTGAATGAACGCTCGTCCAATGTGGGCGGTCTGACCAATCGCTGGATGATCAAGGGCGTGATCGTGCTGGCCTTCGGGCTTATCGCGCTGGCGAGTTTTGCCCGGCTCTTGCGGGTCATGGCCTTCCTGTTCCATTTCCCGCGCCCGATCCAGGATCGCTGAGCGCCCCCCGTCGCCCCATGACTTGACATGGCCCATGCCCGGCATGGCTGCCTGACCAGAGAGACCCATCCATGCTCGAATTGAACGAAGTCCTTGTCATTGCGATGCTGCTATCCTTCATCGCGTTGATCTTTACGGGGATCCCTGTGGCCTGGGTCTTGGCGGGGGTCTCGGTAGGGTTCAGCTTCATCGCCATCTACGGGTTCGAGAATTTCGGCTGGGACACTTATTTCTTGACCGATATGCGCATCTTCAGCGTGATCGTGCAGCGCATCTGGGGCCAGATGTCGAACTGGATCCTGGTGTCGCTGCCCATGTTCATCTTCATGGGGCTGATGCTGGAACGCTCGGGCATCACCGAAAAGCTGATGGCGAATTTCATCCAGCTGTTCGGGCGATTCCGGGGCGGGCTGGCGCTGGGCGTGGTGCTGATCGGCATCCTGCTGGCTGCCTCGACCGGGATTGTCGGCGCATCGGTGGTGCTGCTGGCGCTCTTGTCCATGCCCATCATGCTGGAGCAGAAATATAACAAGGGATTTGCCTCGGGCGTGGTGGCCTCGGCGGGCACTCTGGGCATTCTGATCCCGCCCTCGATCATGCTGATCATCATGGCCGATCAGATGTCGGTGTCAGTCGGCAACCTGTTCATGGGCGCGCTGATCCCAGGCCTGATGCTGGGCGCGTTCTACATCATCTACATCATGGGCGCGGCCACATTCTTCAAAACGCTGGCCCCGGCACCGACAGACCTGCCACCTGTGACAGCCAGACTGGTTTTCGACACACTTCTGGCCGTGCTGCCGCCGCTCTTGCTGATCTTCGCGGTGCTGGGCTCGATCTTCATGGGGATCGCAACCCCGACCGAGGCGTCGGGTGTGGGCGCATTCGGCGCAACCTTGCTCGCGGCGCTGAACGGCAAACTGTCCTTTGCGGTGCTGCGCGATGTGGGCATGAAAACCACGATCACCACGGCCTTCATCTTCGGGATCTTCGTCGGCGCGACCATGTTCGCAGTCGTCATGCGCCAACTGGGGGGCGATGAATTCATCAGCCAGGCGCTGCAAGGTCTGCCCTTCGGTCCTTCGGGCATCGTGCTGACCATCCTGTTCATTGCTTTCCTCGCGGGTTTCTTCCTCGACTGGCTGGAGATCTCGCTGATCATGCTGCCGCTGGTATCGCCTGTGGTGGTGCTTTTGGGCTTCGATCAGATCTGGTTCATCGTCCTGTTCGCGGTCGTGCTGCAGACCAGCTTCCTGACCCCGCCTGTGGGCTTCTCGCTCTTCTATCTGAAAGGGGTGGCCCCGCCGGGGGTGACGATCATCGACATCTACAAGGGCGTCATTCCGTTCGTCTTGCTACAGATGCTCGCTGTCATATGCGTGTTCATGTATCCGCAGCTTGTCTTGTGGTTGCCCGACAGGTTGCTCTAGAAACCGATCAAAACCCCGGCCCGCGCGCCGGGGTTTTTGCTTTGGCAGGCCCTTGCCAGAGGCCGCGAATCTGCTAGCGTCCTTTGATCAAATTCAACCGGAGTCCTGCTCATGGCCCTCGACCGCCCCACACCCAATGACTTGCGCGCTTTCTGGATGCCCTTCACGGCCAACCGCCAGTTCAAACAGGCCCCTCGGATGCTGGTCGAGGCCGAGGGGATGTTCTACACCACATCCGACGGGCGGCAGGTGCTGGATGGCACAGCGGGGCTGTGGTGCTGCAATGCAGGCCACAAGCGCCCGAAGATCGTCGAGGCGATCCAGAAACAGGCGGCAGAGCTGGATTACGCGCCCGCCTTCCAGATGGGGCACCCGAAGGCGTTTGAGCTGGCGAACCGGCTGGTCGATCTGGCCCCGGACGGGATTGATCATGCGTTTTTCACCAATTCCGGGTCGGAATCGGTGGAAACCGCGCTGAAAATCGCGATTGCTTATCAGCGTGCTTGCGGCAATGCCAGCAAGACGCGGCTGATCGGGCGCGAGCGCGGCTATCATGGGGTGAATTTCGGCGGCATTTCGGTGGGCGGGATTGTCAATAACCGCCGCCATTTCGGCGCGATGCTGGCGGGCGTCGATCACCTGCCGCATACGCATATTCCCGAGAATCAATGGACCAAGGGCCAGCCCGAGCATGGCGCGCATCTTGCCGATGATCTGGAACGCATGGTGGCCCTGCATGGCGCGGATACGATTGCCGCTGTGATTGTGGAGCCGGTGGCCGGATCGACTGGCGTGCTGATCCCGCCCAAGGGCTATTTGCAGCGGCTGCGCGAGATCACGAAGAAACACGGTATCCTGCTGATCTTTGACGAGGTGATCACGGGCTTCGGGCGGCTGGGCAGTCCGTTCGCCGCGCAGCATTTCGATGTGTTGCCCGATATGATCACCTGCGCCAAGGGGTTGACCAATGGGGTGATCCCGATGGGCGCGGTGCTGACCACGCCGGAAATTCATGACGCCTTCATGACCGGGCCGGAGCATATGATCGAGCTGTTTCACGGCTATACCTATTCGGGCAGCCCGATTGCCTCGGCCGCGGGCCTCGCGACGCTGGAAACTTACCGCGAGGAGGGGCTGTTTGAGCGCTGCGCGGAAATCGCGCCCTATTGGGAAGAGGCGGTGCATTCCCTGAAAACCCGCCGCCATGTGATCGACATCCGCAATATGGGGCTGATCGGCGCGGTGGAGCTTGAGCCGATTGCAGGTGCGCCGACGCAGCGCGCGTTCTCGGCTTTCCTGAAAGCCTATGAAAAGGGCGTGATGATCCGCACCACCGGCGATATCATCGCGATGTCACCGCCGCTGATCATCGAGAAAGCGCATATCGACCAGCTGATCGGCACGCTGGGAGAGGTGCTGGACAGCCTGGACTGATGAGCAAATCGCTGAAACGGGTCCGGCAGGCGCTGCGTGACGCGGGCTTGCCGGATACGACATTCGAAGCCGGTGAGGCACGCACGGCAGAGCAGGCCGCCGGGGCCTGCGGCTGCGCGCTCGACCAGATCGTCAAGTCCATCATCTTTGCCGGGCAGGACAGCGGTGCCGTGCGGCTGTTCCTGACCGCAGGCGGCAATCGCGTGAGTGCCGAAAAAGCGTCAGAGCTGGCAGGCGAGGCGCTGACGCGCGCCGATGGACAACTGGTGCGCGCGACCACAGGTTTCGCCATCGGCGGCGTGTCGCCTGTGGGCCATCTGACCCCCTCGCCGATCTGGATGGACCCGCGCCTGACCGCATTCGCGACAGTCTGGGCCGCAGCCGGAACGCCCCGCCATGTCTTTTCAATCGCGCCGCAAGCGCTTATCACTCTGACCAGTGCCACGCTTGCGGATTTTATCGAATGAGCCTGCCTGACCCGGAACTGCAGCCCGAATTCTACGCGGATGTGCCCTTCAAGCGGAGTGCCGCATGGGCGGTGGATCTGGTCGTCACGCTGGTTCTGAGCCTGGTCGCGCTGGCGCTGACGCTGTTTGTTGCTGCGTTTTTCCTGCCTGTGCTCTTTGCCACAGTATCCATCGCCTATCGCACGGTCATGCTGTCGCGCTACGGTGCAACACTGGGCATGATGCTGATGGCGCTGAAATGGCGCAGGCTGGACGGGCGCGCACCCGATGCGATGACAGCGTTCTATTATTCGGCCTTTCATGCCGGTCTCTGGACCCTCTTTCCCGCGCAGATCGCGTCCATCGTGATGATCCTTGTGACCCCCTACCGCCAAGGGCTGCATGACACGGTTCTGGGCACGACAATGCTGCATTCGGTCGCCCCGGAATAAGCCGGTTTCAAAGGCTTGGCGAATGGCCAAAGCCTTGCTAGTCTGAGCGCCATTGCCGTTTGCCGAGTCTGAAATGCGCCATAGCCTGCCCACGATCCCGCAATTCTATGTGACAGCGCCGCAGCCCTGCCCCTATCTGGCAGGACGGATGGAGCGCAAGCTGTTCACAGCCCTGCAGGGCGAACAGGCCGAGGCGATGAATGACACGCTCTCGAAACAGGGCTTCCGGCGCTCGCAGAATGTGCTCTACCGCCCGTCCTGCGCCGATTGCAGCGCCTGCCTGTCGGCGCGCATCCGGGTCGCCGATTTCACCGCCACGCGTTCGCAACGGCGCATTATGCGGCGCAACCGGCATCTGCAACGGCAAGTGACCAGCGCCTGGGCGACCGAAGACCAGTATGATCTGTTCCGCCGTTATCTGGACGCGCGCCACGCAGATGGCGGCATGGCAGATATGGATGTGTTCGAATTCGCCGCGATGATCGAGGAGACACCCGTGCGCACGCGGCTTCTGGAATATGTCGAGACCAGCGAGACCGGCCAGCGCCGCCTGAGCGCGGTCTGTCTGACCGATGTGCTCGATGACGGGTTGTCGCTGGTCTATTCGTTCTTCGATCCCGACCTGGCCGGGGATTCGCTGGGCAGCTACATGATCCTCGACCAGATCGCCCTGGCGGAAAAAGTGGGGCTGCCTTATGTCTATCTGGGCTATTGGGTGCCAGGCAGTCCGAAAATGGATTACAAAGCGAAATTCTCGGCGCTGGAGGTTTATCACGGCGGGCGCTGGCAGGATCTGCATGACCCGGAGAAATTTTCGGGCACAACCCACCCGCTGGCCGTGAAGCCGATTGCCGAACAGGTCGCCAATCTGACCCTGCCCGAAAGCCTGAGCGCACCGATTGCGCCTGCGCGCAATCTGCGCGACTTCTGAACCCTGTCGCGCAGGACCGGCCGACAGGACAGGTTACAGATAGGTCGGCACTTCGCGTTGCAGGCAATCGACAACGGCCTTGTGCAATCTGGTCATCAGTTTGTTCGAGTTGAAATAAAGCGAGAACGGGATTTCGACCGTCACCGGGTGCGGGATGACAACAAGGCTCGGGTCGTCGCGGATCAGATGTTCCGAGATGATCGCTTCACCGAATCCCAGCTTCACCCCGTCCAGCAGACCATAGACATCATCATAGAAGCTGCGGTAGAATTCCATGCCGGATTGGCCTTGCTTGTCGAAAAACCGATAGGTGGTCATGTCTTCCAGATCGTGATCGAGGAAAATCGGCGTGGCCTCGGGGTGATGGGTTTCGTGCTGCGCGCGATTGCGGATATGCACCAGAATTTCGCGCCCGAGCGGAATTTCCGTGGCATTGGCAAAGGGTTGACCAGCTTCATGGACGACGAAATCCGCTTCGCCGGTTTTCAGCATCCCCAGCAATTCACGGTACTCCCGGCAGAAGAACTCGATGCTGATCGCGGTTGCATCGGTCAGAAGCGGGCGGACTGCCGGCATGATCACCGAGCGCATGACCGAGCTATAGCCCGCGATGCGCACGATCCCCAGCGCCTCGCCGCTATGGCCGCGTACGGCCTGCAGGGTTTCACGCTCTGCCACGATGCGATTCTGGATGTAATCGAACAGCAGGTGACCGGCTTCGGTGGGTTCGACCCCGTCAGTCCGGCGGATCAGAAGCGTTGTCTTGATATCTTCTTCAAGCTTCTGAATGCGTTGGGAAAGCGCCGATTGCGTAATGCACAGATTGCTGGCGGCTTTGGTGAAATGGCGGTCCAGGACGATCTGATAAAATGCGTTCAGGCGGTCGGTATTCAGGCTGAGCAATGCACGACCCCTTCACATATGGAAATCGTGACAGCATAAACGATTTTTTCAGGGAAACGACAGTTTGATGGTCGGGCGCGCTATTATTCTCGCGCGTCCTTGCGCCAGTTCAGGCGGCCGCACGACTTATGCGGCCTTGTTGGCTTCCATGTCGCTGGTGAGAGCGATTGCGGGCATGAATGCACTGTGCACAGGCGTTGCCGGGTCGGCCGGTGCAGGGGCAGGCTCGCTGCGTGCCGCGCCGGAGCGATCACGCTGTGCAGAGATGCGACCTGACAGCCGGAACCAGATCCCGTAAAGCGCGATTGCGATGAAGCTGATCTGGATCACGAAGGCGGCCAGATTGAACGCGGTTGCGAGGCTGGCGGCGACGCAGAGCGCCGCGAGCAGCTGACAGCACGGAAACAAGATCCCGTTCCCGCACAACCTGCCGGACTGCACGAGGAAAAACACGCAGACATAAGTCAGGCTGCCAAACACGCCGATGGACTGCAGGATGACATGGACCATGGACATGTCGAGCTGTGCAGAGGTAGCGCCGAAAAAATCCGCCATGCCGTGCATCCTGTCGCCTTGTAAATCAACCATTGCGACGGGTGCCGGATATCAAACCGACACTGTGTCGAACAGTTAGGTAATTGAAAAGTTTTACGTTCTTGTCAGACGCCACGTAGCGCTGTCTTTAAATGCCCATCGGTGTGCTGGCCTGTTCAGATTACGCCCGGCTTAGGGCCGCTGTGAAATTATCAATTCTGATACCCATATTAATTCTGCGCGCGTATCGGGTTGTCATCACGGCCCGGCCCAGGGTGGACAGGTCTCAGTCGCGAAAGACTTTTGCTGCCAGCAAGACCCGCGCCCCTGCCGTGATCAGGCACAGCGTGCCGAATCCCCAGGCGAGTGGCACGAACCATGTCGGGAACAGGCAGAGCAGGACGAAGAATGCGATGGTTTCGGTTCCTTCCAGCAGCCCGCCGGTGAAATAGAGTGATTTCACCCCATGCGCGTCAGAGCGCATCTTTTTCTTTTCGGCCAGCACCGAAAAGCCCAGAAACGAGCCTGCATTGACATAGAAGCTGAGCAGCAGGAACACGCCGGCCACCCCATGCGCGCCCGGATCGAGCAGCACAAAGGCCAGCGGAATTGCGGCATAGAACACATAATCGCAGACGATATCGAGATACCCGCCGAAATCGCTGACCTGTGTCGCGCGTGCGACGGCCCCGTCCAGCCCGTCGGCCAGCCGCGAGGCGAGCATCAGCGCAAGCGCAACCCAGAAGAGCTGCGCCACAATCGCTGTGGCGGCGGCAAGCGCGAAGGCCAGCCCGATCAGCGTGATCTGATTGGCGCTCAGCCCCAGCTGCGCCACGCCTGCACCGAGCCGGTTCAGCGGCGGGTCGATCAGCGGGCGAAGGTGGCGATCAAGCATGGGCGGTTCGGCTCTTTACTTCGGACTGCAGGGCATTACGCTTGAACAGCAGCAGAAATTTCACAAGCGCTGAAACTTTTGCGCGAAGGCGTCGAATAGTTAAGCGACATGACATCATGGGAAATAGCACGAAATGCCGAAGAAACGACAGACCACCGCGCTTGTCGCCCTGACTCTTGCGCCCGCTCTTGCCTTTGCGCAGGATGTGAATGACTGGCCTGCGATCAAAGAGGCCGCGCAGGGCCAGACCGTGTTCTGGCATGCCTGGGGCGGTGATCCGCGGATCAACGCCTTCATTGCCTCGGTCGGGGATGATCTGCAGGCGCGTTACGGGGTGACGCTGGAACATGTGCGGCTGGCCGATACGGCGGATGCGGTGACGCGGGTGATTTCCGAACGCCAGGCCGGGCGCGACACGGGCGGTGCGGTCGATGCGATCTGGATCAATGGGGCGAATTTTGCCTCGATGAAGGATCAGGGGCTGTTGTTTGGTCCCTTTGCAGAAAGCCTGCCCAACTGGCCGCTGGTGGATACAGACGCGAACCCGGCGATCCTGATCGATTTCACCCTGCCGGTCGAAGGCTTCGGCAGCCCCTGGGCCATGTTCCAGATGGTGTTCGAATATG
>SKRP01000321.1 GCA_007118445.1 Natronohydrobacter sp. | reverse complement strand
GAGGGGGTGACGAATACCGGCACGACCTGCACCGGCAGTTGGCATATCGGCCAGACCCTGCGGCTGGGCCATGCGGAATTTGCCTGCGATGACGGGTTGTCCGGGCGTCTGGTCTATTACTATCAGCATACCGAGACCGGGACCGCGCGTGGCACCGGCATGGTCAGCGGGTTCGGGCGCATTCGCGCCTGGTCCGGCCATAACATCCGCGACTTTCTGGACAGCACGGGCGCGCGGGTCGATGGAGAGCTGATGTGCGGCGAAACACCGATGCTTATCAGCCGCCTTCAGGCTGCAGCGTCATCTGCGTAATCGCGGTGGATAAAACGCTTGTCGCAATAGGGGCATTCGACCATGCCCGTTTCATGGCTGATCGACAGCCAGACGCGCGGATGTCCCAGAGCGCCTTCGCCGCCGTCGCAACAGACGCGCATGGCAGAGACGATCTCGGTTTCCGGGGCATCAAAACTGGTGGGGGCTGTCATGAGCATGGCCTCTGTCATCTGGGGTTTGGCGCAGCATACAGGATGCGCCGCCGGTCGGGCAAGCGCCAAGGCGCTCAGGCCGGGGGCGGGCCATAGGCGTTGGGTTCCGGATCCCCCTTGAGGATACCGAGTTCGATCAGCGCCCAGATCCCGACCCCCAGCGAAATCACGCCCAGGATCATGCTCATTGCGCCGGGCACCATCATCACGCCTTCGATACCGGGCATGCCCTGTACCGGGCGATATCCGATCCGGAATGTGTCTATCACGGTCAGCAGCAGTCCTGGTGCGAAAAAGATCGCGAGTTTCGGCAGGGGGGGCTGGCCGCGGTCAGCGAGCCGCTTGGCCCCGAGCGCGGCCCAGGGATAGACCAGCCCCAATGTGACCAGCAGGCTCAGCAACCGGGCGAAGAACGAATCGCCGAACAGCGCCGTGATGATGATCATCACCGCCACTGCCGCGACCAGAAGGACGATGAGCCCCATCCAGTATTGTCCGCGCCGGATCCGTCCGTCGAAACCTGTCAGCAATTCAATCATCGCGCTGCTCTCCTTCTGACTGGGGCGTCTCGCAGGCAGGCTGACCATTCGACGGGGCATAGGTCAACCCATTGCCTTGAAATCGGCTTTCCATTCCCGCCGCACAGGATATCTTTGTATCAAAGCAAGCATGAGAGGTTCAGGAATGATGGGGTCGGGGGGATGACCGGGAATGCGATCGAGATCACAGGGCTGCGCAAGACCTATGCCGGCGGCAAGGAGGCGCTGAAAGGCGTCGATCTGACCATCCCGGCGGGCAGCATTTTCGGCCTGCTGGGCCCGAATGGCGCGGGCAAATCGACGCTGATCAACATTCTGGCCGGGCTGGTGAACAAGACCAGCGGGCAGGTTCGTATCTGGGGCTTCGATCAGGATGTGAACCCGCGCCAGTCGCGCGCGGCCATCGGGGTCATGCCGCAAGAGCTGAACATGGACCCGTTCTTCACCCCGCGCGGCGCGTTGGAGGTGCAGGCGGGGCTGTATGGCGTGCCGAAATCCAGACGCCAGACCGATTCAATCCTCGAGATGATAGGCCTCTCGGACAAGGCGGAAGCCTATGCGCGCACGCTGTCGGGCGGGATGCGGCGGCGGCTTTTGCTGGGCAAGGCGCTGGTGCATGGCCCGCGCGTGCTGGTGCTGGACGAGCCGACAGCCGGTGTCGATATCGAGCTGCGCCAGATGCTCTGGGCGAATGTGCGCAAGCTGAATGAACAGGGCATGACCATCATCCTGACCACACATTATCTGGAAGAGGCCGAAGCGATGTGCGACGAGATCGCCATCATCAACCATGGCGAGGTCGTGGTGCGCGACCGGACGCAGGCGCTGCTGGGGCGGCTCGATGCCAAGACGCTTGTGCTGCGCCTGCGCGCGCCGCTCTCGGGGTTGAGCTTGCCTGACGGTGTGCGGCAGGACAGCCGCGCGGATGGCAGGCTGGCCCTGACCTATCCGCGCAGCGCGGTCAGCGCGGGTGATCTGCTGGCCGCTGTGGCGCAGGCCGGGGGCGAGGTGGTCGATATCAGCAGCGAAGAGCCGGATCTGGAGGATGTGTTCCTGTCGCTGACCTCGGGTCAGGCGGCGTAGCGTTCAGGGCGCGACGCTGGCCCAGCCGCAGGCTGCGGCAAGTGCCACCGGATCAAGCCCCGTATCCACAGCCATGGATTGACGTATATCGCGTGCGCGCCAGTTCTGCAGCCGCGCGCGCCAGAGCTGGTGGCCTGTGCGCGAGATCCTGATGATCGGGCTGCGCAGCGGCAGGCGGTCGGCCCATTTCTTCTGCAGAAAGCGATAGGCATCGCCAAAGCCCTGATCGAGATTGTCCTTGTAGCCGTCATTATGGATCAGCGGCAGCGCGCAGGCATAGGCACCCAGCCCCTGCGCGCGGGCCACTGTCGCGATATCGGTGCCGTAAAGATGCCAGCCCGGCAGGCCCCTGTCCCAGGTCACGCCCGAGCTGCGGCGCAGGATGATCAGCAATTCATCGAAGCTTTGCACCGGCTGCGGATCAAGCGCGACATGCCCCACGATCTGCCCCAGCGAGGAGGACCAGACCGGCCCCCAGCCGCGCGCGTGATCATCCACACCGTAGGCCCCGATCAGTGCCCAATCGGGGTCGCGCGCGGCGACCTCGGCGATGCGAGCGCGCAGGAGCGCGTCCCAGCCGGGGGGCAGATAGACATCATGATGCAGGAAAATCAGGATGTCCTCGGTGGTTTCATCCATGCCTTGCGCATAGGCCAGCGCCGCCGAAGGGGCTTCGATCACGCTCAGCGGCAGCGAGTCCAGCAAGGGCGAGCGCGCCAGGTTCGCCGCCAGAATCGCCGGGTTGTTGCTGGCGCAGATCAGTCGCATGTCACTCATCTGCCCGCGCGCTTTCTGTATTGCGGATGCTCAGCCGCACGATCCGGTTGCCTTCGCGTTCCAGCACGTTGAAGCGGCAGCCATGGAAGGAAAACACCTGACCTGCATCCGGGATCGACTGCGCCTCATGGATGACCAGCCCGGCCACGGTCACGGCTTCCTCGTCGGGCAGCGACCAGTCCATGGTCCGGTTCAGATCGCGGATGGTCATCGCGCCCTCGACGATGACTTCGCCATCAGGGCGTTCCTCGACCTCGGGCGCAGAGGTGGTGTCATATTCATCTTCGATCTCGCCCACGATTTCCTCGAGAATATCCTCGAGCGTAATCAACCCGTGCAAAGCGCCATATTCATCCACCACCAGCGCGAAATGCCGCCGCAGGCGCAGGAATTCCTGCATCTGCTCGTCCAGCGGGGTGGTTTCGGGCACGAAATAGGGCGGGCGGGCCAGTTTCACCACGTCCAGTTGGGCGATGGCGTCGTATTTCCCCCCGGCTTCGATCACCAGCCGGTGCATTTCGCGCACCAGATCGCGGGCATAGAGGATGCCGATGATATTCTCCTGCTCTTCGCGATACATGGGCAGGCGCGAATGCGAGGAATTGATGCATTGCGCGATGATATCGGCGACCGGGTCATCAGCATTCACAACCTCGATCTGGCTGCGATGGCGCATGATTTCCTCGACCGTGCGCTCCGACAGATCCAGCGCGCCCAGAAGCCGGTCGCGATGTTCCTTCTCGACCGATCCGGTGGAATGCCCCAGCGCCAGCGTGCCCGCGATTTCTTCCTGCACTGACAGGATATTGCTTTCGGGATCAATCGTCACGCCAAACAGCGCCAGCACCCGGCGCACGATGAAACGCACCACCATCACCACAGGCGAAAAAACCGCGACCACAATGCGCAAGGGCGCAGCCACGCGCAGCGCCGCCGTTTCGGGGTTGGAAATCGCATAGGTCTTGGGCAGCACTTCGGCAAAGACCAGCACCAGAAGCGTCATGACCAGCGTGGCCAGCGCAACCCCGCTATCGCCAAACAGCCGCGTGAAAAGCGCCGTGGCCAGCGAGGCCGCGAGGATATTGACCAGATTATTGCCCAGCAGAATCGCGCCGATCATGCGCTCGCTGTCCTCGGTCAGCTTGAGCGCCTTTTCGGCCCCCGGCACGCCCTTGTCGGCCTGCGCTTTCAGCTTGCCGCGGCTGGACGCCGTGAGCGCGGTTTCCGAGCCGGAGAACAGACCTGAAATGACCAGCAGTAACAGGATGGCCACGGTTGTGATCCAGAAAGCCGTGTCGAGAAATGTGGCGGGCTCGCCCATGAAGGTCAAATCCTGCAATACCGACGCACGCAGCGCCAGTATCTCTCATAAATCCTTGGCTCTCTCAGGTCCAGCGCTTGACGGGCGGGACTTGACGCTGGCCTGCGGATTGGCCATCAGACTTGGCATGTTCGCCCCTGACACGCTTGACCAGATCACCCGCCGTTTCGGCTATCTAGAGGCCCGCCTGATGGAAGGCGTCGCGCCCGAAGAGATCGCAGGCGTGACGCGCGATTATGCGGAACTGAAGCCTGTCGTCGCGCAGATCGACGCCTATCGCCGCGCGCTGGCCGACCGGGCCGAGGCAGAAGCCATCCGCGACGACCCTGAAATGCGCGCTCTGGCAGACGAGGAGCTGGCACGGGTGGCCGAGGAATTGCCCGCGCTCGAACATGCGCTGCGGCTGGCGCTATTGCCGAAGGACGCCGCCGATGCGCGCCCGGCGCTGGTCGAGTTGCGCCCCGGCACAGGGGGCGAGGAAGCGAGCCTTTTCGCCGCCGATCTGCTGCGCATGTATCAGAAATACGCCGAAGGCCGCGGCTGGCAGGTGCAGATGATCAGCATCGCAGAGACCGAAATCGGCGGTTTGCGCGAGGCGGTCATGCGGATCGCGGGCGAGGGGGTGTTTGCGCGGCTGAAATTCGAATCCGGTGTGCACCGGGTTCAGCGCGTGCCGGTGACCGAATCGGGGGGGCGGATTCACACCTCGGCTGCGACTGTGGCGGTGCTGCCCGAAGCCGAAGATGTCGATATCGACATCCCCGCAACAGATATCCGCATCGATACGATGCGCGCCTCAGGCGCAGGCGGGCAGCATGTGAACACGACCGATTCGGCGGTGCGGATCACGCATATCCCCACAGGTCTGGTCGTCACCAGTTCCGAGAAATCGCAGCATCAGAACCGCGCGATTGCGATGCAGGTCTTGCGCGCGAAGCTTTATGACATGGAACGCCAGCGCGCTTTGACCGAACGCGCGGATGCGCGGCGCGCGCAGGTGGGGTCGGGGGATCGCTCGGAGCGCATCCGCACCTATAATTTCCCGCAGGGGCGCATGACCGATCACCGGATCAATCTGACGCTCTACAAGCTCGATGCCGTCATGCAGGGCGATCTGGATGAGGTGATCGACGCGCTGATCGCGGCGGATCAGGCGGCAAAACTGGCCGAGATGGACAGCTGATGCAGGCGCAGGCTCTGCTGAGCGAAGGGGTGCAGGCGCTGCGCGCCGCCGGGATCGATGGGGCCGCGCGCGATGCGCGCTGGCTGCTGGCCCATGCGCTGGAGGTGCCGCAGGACCGGCTGACGCTGGCGTTGCACGATCCGGTGACAGAGGCGCAGGCAGCCCGGTTCCGCGCCGCCATTGCCGCGCGCGCGCGGCACCAGCCGGTTGCGCAGATCACCGGCCAGCGGCTGTTCTGGGGGCGCGCGTTTCGCGTCACCCCCGATGTGCTGGACCCGCGCCCGGAAACCGAAACCCTGATCGCGACCGCGCTCGCGCACCCGTTTGCGCGCGTGCTTGACCTGGGCACGGGCAGCGGTGCGATACTGGCCACGCTGCTGGCCGAGTGTCCGGCTGCGACAGGGGTTGGCGTGGATCAGTCGTCTGCGGCTCTCAGCGTCGCCGAAGGAAACGCCGAGGCGCTGGGCGTCGCTGCGCGGGCGGGTTTCCTGCGCTCGGACTGGTGCCGCGATGTTGCCGGGCAGTTCGACCTGATCGTGTCGAACCCGCCCTATATCGGTGCGCAGGAGGTCGCGGATCTCGCCCCCGAAACCCGCGACTGGGAACCGCGCATGGCGCTGGTGCCCGCAGGTTGCGACGGCAGCGGCCTTGCTGCCTACCGTGCGATTGCCGCGCAGGTGCCCGCGCATCTGGCACCTGGCGGGCGGCTGATCGTCGAATTGGGGCTG
The DNA here is from genome assembly GCA_007118445.1 of Natronohydrobacter sp. Lineage (GTDB taxonomy): Bacteria > Pseudomonadota > Alphaproteobacteria > Rhodobacterales > Rhodobacteraceae > Roseinatronobacter. Next base: position 412 of record SKRP01000321.1, on the reverse strand, counting down.
GGGCAGGGGCCGCCAGTGCTGGCTCTTTTTGCACAGGCCGGGCTGACCGAGGGGCGGCTGGTCGATGATCTGACCGGGCGGTCGCGCGTTGCGCTGGCCCATGCGCCCTGATATGCTGTCATGGGCGCGCAGGGTATGACAATTTTGCAAGATCATGCCGGGATATCAGTTTTTCCGGTCTTGGGGCTTGCCAGACGCGTTCTGTCGTGCCAGATGAAACACCAAGGGCGCAGCCGCAATGGAATGGCGCTCCCGGATCACTTCCTTTCCGCAGTCATGTTTGCCCGTATTCGGGACAGACAGGACGGACTGCACGCTGTGCCAAGTTCGGCAGGATAGAATTACGCATGAGATCACCAAACAAACGTTCGCGTTCGAAATCGAACCGCCCCAGAACGCTTGGCAATATTGT
>SKRP01000203.1 GCA_007118445.1 Natronohydrobacter sp. | reverse complement strand
TCGGCCTATATCTTCCGCGCCTATCACGCGCTGCCGCCGCTGACGCGCAAATCCGACGGGCTGCCAGTGGGCGCGGTCGCAGGGTTCTGCAACATGCTCTGGCGTTACCTGGGCGAAAACGGCGCCAGCGCAGATGCGCCCACCCATGCAGCGGTGATCTTCGACCATTCCTCGAAGACCTTCCGCAACCAGATTTACGATCTCTACAAAGCCAACCGCCCCGAACCGCCCGAGGATCTGCGCCCGCAATTCCCGCTGACCCGCGATGCCAGCCGCGCCTTCAACCTTGCTACCATCGAGATCGAAGATTTTGAAGCCGATGACATCATCGCCACCTATGCGCGGCAGGCGCGCGAAGCGGGCGGGCGCGTGACGATTATTTCATCCGACAAGGATTTGATGCAGCTTGTGGGCGGCGGGGTCGAGATGCTGGATGCGATGAAAAACAAGCAGATCAGCGTTGATGAAGTGCGCGAGAAATTCGGCGTCGGCCCGGATCGCGTGGTCGATGTGCAGGCGCTTGCAGGCGATTCGGTCGACAATGTGCCCGGCGCACCCGGCATCGGCATCAAGACCGCAGCACTCTTGATCAATGAATATGGCGATCTGGAAACCCTGCTGGAGCGCGCATCCGAGATCAAGCAACCCAAGCGCCGCGCCGCCCTGATCGACAATGCCGAGCTGATCCGTATCTCGAAACAGCTTGTGCAGCTCGACGATCAGACCCCGCTCGATGTGACGCTCGACGATCTGGAAGTCCGCGCCCCGGACGCGGCGGCGCTGCTGGATTTCCTGAACGCGATGGAATTCCGCACCCTGACCCGCCGTGTCGCGGATCATTTCGGCACCGAACCCCCGGCCCTGCCCGACCCTGCCCCGCAAGCCACCGCCGCCACGCCGGACGCCCCCGAGCAGCCCGATTTCGCGCAAGCCGAGTATATCTGCATCCGCGATCTCGACACGCTCGCGCAGTGGATCGCCGAGATCGAGGAAATCGGCCATGTCGCGGTCGATACCGAAACCACCTCGCTCGATGAGATGCGCGCAGAACTGGTCGGTATCTCGCTTTGCATCACCCCCGGTCGCGCGGCCTATATCCCACTGCAGCACCGCGCAGGCAGTGGCGATCTGTTTGGCAGTGCCGATCTGGTCGAGGGACAAATCCCGCTCGACGACGCGCTAAAGGCGCTGAAACCCGTTCTGGAAGACCCGGCGATCCTGAAAATCGGGCAGAACATGAAATATGACGCCAAGATTTTCGCGAATCTTGGCATCCATGTCGCCCCCATCGATGACACGATGCTGATGTCTTATGCGCTGCATGGCGGCTTGCACGGGCATGGCATGGATGCGCTCTCGGACCGCTACCTGAACCACCAGCCCATCGCGATCAAAACGCTGCTGGGGACCGGGAAATCTGCAAAAACCTTCGATCTGGTCGCGATTGACGAGGCCACGCGCTACGCCGCCGAGGATGCCGATATCACCCTGCGCCTGTGGCAGATGTTCAAGCCGCGCCTGCATCTAAGCCAGGTGACGCGGGTCTATGAGAGCTTGGAGCGCCCGCTGGTCCCGGTGCTCGCGCAGATGGAGCGCAGCGGGATCAAGGTGGACCGCGAAGTTCTTTCGCGCATGTCGAATGCGTTTGCGCAGAAAATGGCGGGGCTGGAGGCCGAGATTCACGAACTTGCAGGCGAAAGCTTCAATGTCGGCAGCCCCAAGCAGTTGGGCGAAATCCTCTTCGACAAGCTGAGCCTGCAAGGCGGCAAGAAAGGCAAGACCGGGGCCTATGCGACCGGCGCGGATATTCTCGAAGACCTCGCCGCCGAGGGCCATGACCTGCCCGCCCGCGTGCTTGACTGGCGACAGCTTTCCAAGCTGAAATCGACCTACACGGATGCGCTGCAGGACCATATCCACCCGGATACAGGCCGCGTGCATACGTCCTATGTGATTACCGGGGCGGTGACGGGGCGGCTGGCCTCGACTGACCCGAATCTGCAGAATATCCCGATCCGCACGGAAGAGGGCCGCCGCATCCGCACCGCCTTTGTCGCGGAAAAGGGCCGCAAGCTGGTCGCGCTCGACTACAGCCAGATCGAGCTGCGCATATTGGCGCATATCGCCGGGATCGACAGTCTGAAAGCGGCCTTTCGCGACGGGCAGGACATCCATGCCATGACCGCGTCGGAAATGTTCGGCGTGCCGATGGACGAAATGACCCCGGAAATCCGCCGCCGCGCCAAGGCGATCAATTTCGGCGTGATCTACGGGATTTCGGGCTTTGGCCTTGCCCGCAACCTGCGCATTCCGCGGGGTGAGGCGCAGGCATTTATCGACACTTATTTCGAACGCTTCCCCGGCATCCGCGCCTATATGGATGAAACCATTGATTTCGCGAAAAAACATGGCCGGGTCGAAACGCTGTTCGGGCGGCGCATCCACACGCCGGAAATCAACGCCAAAGGCCCCGGCGCAGGCTTTGCCAAACGTGCCGCGATCAATGCGCCAATCCAAGGGACAGCCGCTGATATCATCCGCCGCGCCATGATCCGCCTGCCCGATGTGATCGACGGACTACCTGCGAAAATGCTGTTGCAGGTGCATGACGAACTGGTGTTCGAGGTCACTGAGGACGCGGTCGAGGAGGTGATTGCCCGCGTGCGCGACGTGATGGAAGGCGCGGCCGAACCTGTGGTGAAACTCAGCGTGCCGCTGGTCGTCGATGCAGGCATCGGCGATAACTGGGCCGAGGCGCATTGAGCGCCTAGCCCGGCGCGCGGGTCAATGCCGCTTCATAAAGCGCGTAGTCATCGGAAAATTGCTCACGCAGCCGCGTGCGCAAGGGTGCCGAGAGCGAGATCGGCCAATCCGGCGAGACATTTTCGCGCTCGAGCGTAATCGGCCAGCCCAGCCGCGCTTCCAGATAACCCACAAAGGCAGGCATCGCATCATAGCGGAAGATATGCTGCACCTGCGTGCCGTTGCGCGGATGGGTCAGGAATTTCCACTGGCTGCCCACAGCGGCAAAGGGCGGCTGCGGATCGCTCAGATACCCCTCGACAAACTGGTCGAAACTCATCCCGCGCGTGCTGCGCGGCGTGCCGTTCAGCCAGGCCCCATGGCGGAAGCGGAACCAGCTGCCCAGCCAGTCCTCGGGATCGCGGATCATGGCCACGGTTTCGGGCACGCGGTCGGTGAACATGCCGATCATCTTCTCGACGCGCCATTGATAGCGCTGAAAGATGCAATGCTTGAAATTCGGGTCGTTCTGAAAAACGATATCGGCCTTCGCCGTCAAGGCGCGCTCGACCGCTGTACTACCCGATTTCGGGGTTGCAAGAAAAACCAGTCCGGCCTTGTGAAAATAGAGCATCCCTCACCCCTTTGCGCTGCATCTTCTTGCTAACCGGATGCCGCGCGCAGGTCTAGCGGGCTGCGATATCTGCCCGCGCGACCGTCACCGTATCGCAGGCTGCGCCATAGGAACCATGCGCTGTCTTGTCCCAGTAGAACGGGGCCGAGATCAGTTCCCAGAGTGCTTTGTACATTGCCAGCACGGCCAGCGGGAAATAGCCATGCAGCGTGGGCAACCAGATCCGCAAATGCCGGTGCCTGGGACTGCGCAAGGCCAGATACCCGATGCTCAGGGTCACCGCTTCGGAAAAGACGAACACGATGAAGAAGCCCAGCATCGCAACACTGCCAAGCACCGAGGGCAATGGGTGCCAGAGCCCGATCAGCACCAGCCAGAAGCTCCAGAGCAGGGGCGCGAACATGAATTGCACCAATGTCCCCAGAAACAGCACCTGCACCCCGAAAAACCGCCAGCGCCCGAGCTGCTGCCACAACTGGCGCGGGGCGCGCATATGGACCAGCCATGTCACGGCATAGCCTTTCAGCCAGCGCGAGCGCTGCCTGATCCAGGGCAGCGCATGGCAATTCGCCTCTTCCAGTGTCACAGTGTCCAGCAATTGGGTATAATAGCCGTGCCGCGCCAGACGAATGCCCAGATCGGCATCCTCGGTCACGTTATGCGCGTCCCAGCCGCCCAGTTTTTCCAGAATATCGCGGCGGAAGAACAGGGTCGTACCGCCCAAGGGCACGGCCAGCCCCAGCCGCTGCATCCCCGGCAGCACGATCCGGAACCAGGTCGCGTATTCGATGGCGAAACAGCGCGACAGCCAGTTGGTGCGGGCATTGTAGAAATCGAGCACGCCTTGCACGCAGGCCAGATCAGGCGGGCCCGCCTGAAAGCAGCGGACCACCCGGTGGATCTGGTCCGGTTCGGGCGCATCCTCGGCATCATAGACGCCGATGATCGCCCCGCGCGCGAACAGCATCGCAAAATTCAGCGCGCGCGGTTTGGTCTTGAGCGGCGCATCCGGCACCGGGACCACCCGCATCCAGCGCGGCAGGTCGCACTCGGCCAGCGCCTTGCGCGTGGCAAGGTCATGCTCTTCGACCACCAGCAGGATATCAAGCAATTCGCGCGGCCAGGTCAGCCGCGACAGCCGGTTGATCAGCCGTGGCACCACTTCCGGTTCCTTGTAGAGCGGCACCATGACCGTCACGACAGGTTTGCGCGCCCGCAGCAGCCTTGCGTGGCCATCCCCTGATGGCTGCGGCGGTTTGCGCATCATTGCCAGTGCAGCCGCAAGCTTCAACATCGAGATGACCAGCAGACAGGCAGTGGTCAGCACTGTGAGCGCAATCAGGGTCGCTTGTGGCACCAGAACCGAGCAGATCAGCACAAGGCCCAGCCCCGCACTCAGACTGCGCCCGAACCGACGGCTTTGCAGCATCCGACAGCTTTCGGCTTCGGCGACACAGGTTTCCGCCCAGAGCGTCAGCCGCGCGCGTCGAGTATTGAGGATCACCTTGTGCAGATCGGATTCGCTGATGAGCACCATCGCAACTGTGCCAAAGATCTGTTCGAGCGCGGCACGATGGGCCTCGAACTGAGCGGGGCGGGCACTGGCCACAACGGTCACATCGCCGCTGCGCCACCAGGGCAGGCAGTTCAGCGCGAGACAGCGCTGCACGCCCAGCATGTCGATCAGCGCCGGATCGGGCGGCTGGTGCGCAGTGGTAAAGAAGCTGGTGCCATATTGGCGCGACAGGGCAGCTGTCAGCTCGGCTTCGGAGATCATCCCCTGCGCGATCAGGATATCACCCAGAAACCCGGCCTGCCGCGACTGGGTTTCCAGTGCACGCATCAACCCATCTTCGGACACGACCCCCATATCCTGAAGGATCTGACCCAAGGATCGGCGCGCAGGACCGCGTTTGCGATGCACGACCAGTTCAAGCAGCGGGCGTTGCGATATCCGCCTTGCGCCACCTGCCCTGACTGCCACCTCGCCCTGCATTCCGCCTGCCTTCTGCCGATGCCTCCAGCTATGGCAAAACGAAGTAAAGAAACTGTTAAGCGCGCTGCGCGCAATCACGCGCCATAGGGCACCCAGATGGTCTTGGTCTGCGTTGCGGCCTGCAGGAATTGCGCAGCGCCCGTCGCTGTCGCCGGCACGGACCAGACCGGTTTGAGATTGCCTGCCGCAGCGCGTTCGACCTGTTCTGTCACCGCAGCTTCGGCACACCAGAGCGCGGCCACATCATCATACGCGGCGAGCGTCCCGGCAAGTTCGGCAACCGGCCCCGAGACGATATTGACCACCCCGCCCGGCAGATCGGAAGTCGCCAGCACCTGCGCCAGTTCCAGCGCGGCCAGCGGGGCCGCCTGCGCGGGCAGCGCCACGACCCGGTTGCCCATCGCAATGGCGGGCAGAACCAGCGACAGGAACCCGGCAAGCGGGGCCGCCTGTCCGCAGATCAGACCCATCACGCCGTAAGCTTCTTTCATCGCCAATGTGACATGACTGCCTTGCGTGTCATGCACGCGCGCATCGTATTTGTCAGCCCAGGCGGCATAATGGAAGGCACGCGCAATCGCGGTCTCGATCTCTTGCGCGCTGGCGAAAGCGCGCAGATCGCCTGCCCGCGCGCTGATGTTCTCGGCCAGAAAATACAGCACCTGCGCGCGCTGATGGCCACTCATCGCGGTCCATTTCGCCGCCTTTTGCGCCGCTTCCACAGCGTTGCGGATATCCTTGCGGCTGCCGAAGGGGGCATGACCGATCAATTTGCCCTTTTCCACAATCGCGTAGCTTTGCCCGTTATCCGCGCGCTTCTGCGCGCCGCCGATATAAAGCTTGTGCGTGCGGTCGATCCCTTGGGTCGCGGCAAGTTGCGGTAGCGGGTCTATCTTGCCAGGCACGGTCGATTTGCCTTGCGCGTCCTTGCAGCGCAGATAAGCCACCATCCCCTCGCGCGCCCCTTCGCGCCCGAACCCGCTTTCGCGCATCCCCCCAAAGGGCGCATTGGCGTCAAACAGGTTCGTGGCATTGATCCAGACCACCCCGGCCTTGACCCGCGCGGCCATATCCATCGCCACCGTCAGATTCTCGGACCAGATCGAGGCCGCCAAGCCATAGCGCGTGTTATTGGCGAGTTGTATCGCCTCATCGGGCGTGCGGAAGGTTGAAAC
>SKRP01000282.1 GCA_007118445.1 Natronohydrobacter sp. | reverse complement strand
TGACGGGCAGGTCGGGCTGCGGGCCACAGGTCAGGTGGTGCTGTTTGACGGTTTCCTCAAGGTCTATGAGGAAGGCCGCGATGATGTGGTTGATGACGATGACAAGCGCCTGCCGCAAATGGCCGAGGGCGATGCGCTCGACAAGCGCATAGTCACGCCCGAGCAGCATTTCACCCAGCCGCCCCCGCGCTACACGGAAGCGACTCTGGTCAAGCGGATGGAGGAACTGGGCATCGGGCGGCCCTCGACCTATGCCAGCATTGTCACCACGATTCAGGACCGGGGCTATGTCACCAAGGACAAGAACCGCCTGATCGCGCAGGACAAGGGGCGGCTGGTCACGATCTTTCTGGTCAATTATTTCCGCCGCTATCTTGAATATGATTTCACCGCCGCGCTGGAAGCACAGCTTGACGATGTCTCCGCCGGGGACCGCGATTACAAGGATGTGCTCGACCGGTTCTGGCGCGATTTCTCGGCGGCGATCGCCGAGACATCCGAGCTGCGCATCACCGAAGTGCTGGAGAAGATCGACGAGGTTCTGGCCCCGCATCTCTATCCGCCGCGCGAAGATGGCAGCGACCCGCGCGTCTGCCCGAAATGCGGCGCGGGTCGGCTGAACCTGAAAACCGCGCGTTCGGGCGGGGCCTTTATCGGCTGCAACAACTATCCCGATTGCCGCTATACCCGCCCGCTTGGCGGGGACGAGGGCGATGCCGAGTTGTCAGGCGATGGCAAGCTGTTGGGCCATGATGCGGGCGACCCGATCAGCCTGCGCACCGGGCGTTTCGGCCCCTATGTGCAGCGCGGCGAGGCCACGAAGGAAGACCCCAAACCGCCCCGCGCCTCGCTGCCCAAGGGCTGGGAGGTGGACAGCATCGATCTGGAGCGCGCGCTGATGCTTCTGTCCCTGCCCCGCCCGGTCGGCCCGCATCCCGAAGATGGCGCGCTGATCGAGGCCGGGATCGGGCGCTATGGTCCCTTCGTCAAGCATGGCAAGAAATACGCCAATCTGCCCGATGTCGACGAGGTATTTACCATCGGCATGAACCGCGCGGTCGAAGTGCTGGCCGCGAAACCCACGCGCGGGCGCGCTGCGGCGGCGGAACCCTTGCGGAGCTTGGGCGATCATCCGGATGGCGGTCCGCTGGCGGTGATGAAAGGGCGCTATGGGCCTTATGTGAAATGGGAAAAGGTCAACGCGACCCTGCCCAAGGAGGTCACGCCCGAAGAGATCACGCTGGAGCAGGCAATTGAGTTGGTGAATGCAAAAGCCGGGGCGAAGAAGAAGAAAGCACCGGCGAAAAAGACCACAGCCGGGAAAGCACCCGCCAAGAAAACCGCCGCGAAAAAGGCCCCGGCGAAGAGTAGCAGTGCTGCCAAAAAGGCTGCAGAATAGGCGGTCTGACCCGTGGCTGTTGACTTCGCTGCACTGCCGCGTCAGACAACTGGGCGTGAGTGCCATCAGGGGAGTGAGCGCATGAAGAAAATCTATGGCTCGGCGCATGAGGCGCTGGATGGGCTGTTGTTCGACGGCATGACGATTGCAGCTGGCGGGTTTGGCCTCTGCGGCATCCCGGAACTGCTGATCGATGCAATCCGCGAGGCAGGCACGAAGGATATCACGGTCGCCTCGAATAATTGCGGGGTCGATGATTTCGGGCTTGGCGTGCTTCTGAAAACGCGCCAGATCAAGAAGATGATGTCCTCTTATGTGGGCGAGAATGCCGAATTCATGCGCCAGTATCTGTCGGGCGAGCTGGAACTGGAATTCAACCCACAGGGCACGCTGGCCGAGCGTATGCGCGCAGGCGGTGCAGGCATTCCCGGTTTCTACACGCGCACTGGCGTCGGCACGGTCATTGCCGAGGGCAAGGAGCACAAGGAATTCGGCGGCGAGACCTTTATTCTGGAACGCGGGATTTTTGCGGACCTTTCCATCGTCAAGGCGTGGAAGGCCGACACAACCGGCAACGCGATTTTCCGCAAGACCGCGCGCAATTTCAACCCGCCTGCAGCCAAATGCGGCAAGGTCTGCGTGCTGGAAGTCGAAGAGATCGTCGAGCCCGGCACGCTGGACCCGGATGCGATCCATCTGCCGGGCATTTATGTGAACCGCCTGATTCAGGGGCAGCACGAGAAACGCATCGAACAGCGCACTGTGCGCGCGGCTTGAGGAGGGTTTGACGATGGCTTGGGACCGCAACCAGATGGCCGCGCGCGCGGCGCAGGAATTGCAGGACGGGATGTATGTGAATCTTGGCATCGGGATTCCGACGCTGGTCGCGAATTACATCCCCGAGGGCGTGCAGGTCACGCTGCAATCGGAAAACGGGATGCTGGGCATTGGCCCTTTCCCCACGGAAAACGAAGTCGATGCTGATCTGATCAATGCCGGCAAGCAAACAGTCACGGCGCTGCCCCACACGGCCTATTTCGACAGCGCCGAGAGCTTTGCGATGATCCGGGGCGGCAAGATCAACATGGCGATCCTCGGCGCGATGGAAGTTGCCGAAAATGGCGATATCGCCAACTGGATGATCCCCGGCAAGCTGGTCAAGGGCATGGGCGGCGCGATGGATCTGGTCGCCGGTGTGGACCGCGTGATCGTGGTCATGGACCACACCAACAAGGCCGGTGAGTCGAAACTGCTGAAAGCCTGCACCCTGCCGCTGACCGCGCAGGGCGTCGTCAAGCGCATCATCACCAATCTGGGCGTGCTGGATGTGGTCGAGGGCGGGTTGAAGATCGTCGAGACGGCAGACGGCGTCACCGAAGACGAGATCCGCGCGGCCACTGAAGCTGCGATTGTGAACTGACCCTGTCAGGCGGGCGGCGCGTCAGCCCGCCTGCCCGATCTTGAACACACACCCGTCTGATGGCAATTCCGGGACAGTCGCGCAAAGCCCGCGCGCAACGGCCCATGCGGCCAGCACTTTGGGCACATAGTCGCGGGTCTCGGCAAAAGGCGGCACACCATTGTTGCGCCGCACCGCGCCCTCGCCTGCATTATAGCCTGCCAGCGCCAGCACGACGTCATTGTCGAAATGGCGCATCAGCCAGTCCAGATATTGCACGCCGCCGCGAATATTCTGCGTCGTGTCAAAAGAATCCGTCACGCCGAAGCGTTCAGCCGTTGCCGGGATCAGCTGCATCAGCCCCTGCGCACCGGCGGAACTGACCGCCTGCGCCCGCCCGGCCGATTCGACCGCAATCACGGCCAGGGCCAACGCGGGCGAGATATTCGTGCCGATGGTCGCGCGCAGGATATCGGGGCCATGCGCATCGGCGATATCCTGCAGGAACTGCATTCGCGGTGCGCGCACGGTCTGGTCGGCGCGGGGCGGGCTGCCGATCACGCGCATGGCCTCGAGAAACCGCCCCGGACTGTCTTCGAGACGCGGCGAGACATGCTCCCAGAACCAGGCATAGCCCGAGGCAGGCGCAGGCCGAGACGGGCTGTCCGGGGTCACCACCGGGGCGCGCTCGGGAATTGTGCCCAGACGGCGGGCCTGGTCTTCGGGATCGATCTGCACTGTGATGCGCGGGCCGCTGGCATTGGGCGCAACAGTTACGCGGCGGAAAGAGAAATCCTCCTGCGCGAGCGCCGGAGGGCTTGCCATCACCATCACAGGCAGGACCACCGCAGCCCGGAAGAGCGGCGCGCGAAAACGAATGACCATGGATCAACTGCTCGGCTTTGTTTGTGCGATCATGCCTGATGCGACATGGCATTTCCACCATTGCAGACGCAGGGTCTGCGGATTGGCCGGGACTGTGACCATGATGCCGACAGCAGAGGCTTTGTCGCGGTCAGTGCAACAGACGACGTCGTCTGCGACAATAGCCGCCGCAATGGCAACAGCGCCCGATTCTCGTCGCTGAGAATTGCTGAAATGGTGCGAATTCTGCCCAATTTCGGACACGATCCGATGGTGTAACTGGGATCAGCCAAACGGTGACGCAGTAACGAGTAACCGGTTCGGCACCTGAGTAGAAATGTTCAAAACTGGAGACCTGACATGACCTTCTTCGCAAACATCAAGACCTTCGCCGCTGACGAATCCGGTGCTGTGACCGTCGACTGGGTGGTGCTGACCGCTGCCATCGTCGGTCTGGGCATCGCTGTGATCGCCTCTGTCCGCACCGGGACGCAGGAAGTCGGTGACATGATCCAGGCCTCGCTGACCTCGGCCACGATTGCCAATCTGGGCGATCTGTCGGAACCGGCTGGTACTGGTGACTAAGCACCAATACGCCTGAGATAACACAACAGATGCTGCGCTTTCGAGCGCAGCATTTTTCGTTGCCCAGAGACTGTGCGACTGCCCATGGCAGAATCTAGTCTACCAAGCAGCCCGCCTGCGCGACAAAGGGACAACCGCGCAGTCACGCCAGCGATACTGCCGGGATCGCCGCGCGCCTGCCTGCCCCTGATACCGGGTCAGCGTTCCGACAGCGCGTGGTCAGCCCCGGCTGCGCTCAGGCGTGAATCGCACCGTCGCCACAGGCCAGCGCTGCCTCGCGCACAGCTTCGGAATAGGTCGGATGCGCATGACAGGTGCGCGCCAGATCCTCGGCAGCCGCGCCGAATTCCATCGCGACGCAGATTTCATGGATCAGATCGCCCGCATATGGGCCGATAATATGCGCGCCAAGGATGCGATCTGTGGCCTTGTCGGCAAGGATCTTCACAAACCCGTCGCCTGCGAAATTCGCTTTCGCGCGGCCATTGCCCATGAAGCTGAACTTACCCACCTTATAGGCGCGGCCCGCTTCTTTGAGGCTCTCCTCGGTCTCGCCCACCGAAGCCACTTCCGGCCAGGTGTAGATCACGCCAGGAATGACACCGTAATTGACATGCCCCGCCTGACCGGCAAGGATTTCGGCCACAGCCATGCCCTCATCCTCGGCCTTATGCGCCAGCATCGGCCCCTCGATCGCGTCGCCAATGGCATAAACCCCGTCCAGACTGGTCTTGTAATGCTTGTCCGTGGCGATCTGTCCCCGCTCGGTCATCGCGACCCCAAGCGCATCCAGCCCCAGCCCTTCGGTGAAGGGCCGACGCCCTGTCGCCAGCAGCACTGTATCGGCATCGAGCGTGAGTTCACTGTCATCCTTGCGCAGCTTGTAGGTGACTTTTGCCTTGCCCTTGCTGGCGGTTGCCGATTGCACCGCCGCGCCAAGGATGAAGGTCATGCCCTGTTTGGTCAGCATCCGCTGGAAGGTCCTTGCGACCTCGCCATCATTGCCGGGGATGATACGGTCGAGATATTCTACGACAGTCACCTCGGCCCCCAGACGGGCAAAGACCGACCCCATTTCCAGCCCGATCACGCCCGCGCCGATGACGACCATTTTCTTCGGGATCTTGCCCAGTTCCAGCGCGCCGGTCGACGTGACGATGGTTTTCTCATCGACCTCGACCCCGTTCAGCGGGCTGGAATCGGACCCCGAGGCAATGACGATATTCTTTGTCTCGTAGCTCTGGTCCCCCACCGTGACCTTGCCCGCAGCAGGGATCGAGGCCCAGCCCTTGATCCAGTCCACCTTGTTCTTCTTGAACAGAAACTCGATGCCCTTGGTGTTCTGGCCGATCACATCCGCCTTGTAGCCCAGCATTTTCTTCCAATCGACCTTGGGTTTGGCCCCTGTCAGACCCATGCTGTCGAAATTATGCTCGGCTTCATGCAGTTGATGCGTCGCGTGCAGCAGCGCCTTGGACGGGATACAGCCCACATTGAGGCAGGTGCCGCCAAGGGTTTCGCGGCCTTCGACGCAGGCGACCTTGAGGCCAAGCTGGGCCGCACGGATGGCGCAGACATAGCCGCCGGGGCCGGAACCGATGACGATCAGATCGTAGGACATGAAGGGTCTCCTGTTATCAAATGGGGTAACGCGGGCGCGCTGCCCGCTTGGCCTGTTGCTCTCGGGCGCGGGCGGCGACGCTGCCGCTTCGCTGAGAGTATTTTGGGCAAGATGAAAGCTGCATCAGACAAGTGCAACCACGAGGATGATCAAACTGGACAGAAAGCCCACGGCCCAGATGGCCGAGCGCCAGGGGTTCAGCCCGTATGCATAGGCCGGGATATAGAGGATGCGGGCGATCAGATAGGCATAGGCGCAGAACGCTGTCAGGGCGCTGGACTGGCCCGAGACGCTGATCACCGTGGCGGCGATGCCGAACAGGATCAGCCCCTGGAAATGGTTGTCGAGCGCGCGGCCAAGGCGGGCGGTGCGTTTCGACATCTGCTGATCAGGCGCGTGGTCGCGACTGCCTGCAGTGTAGCGCGTGCCGAGTTCCAGATTGGCGGGCAGCGCATATAGGACATATTGCACCACCTGCAGCAGGGCTGCGAGGGTCAGGACCGTGAGTTCTGGGGTCATGGTTGCATCAGTCCCGCAATAGCTTTTCCAACTCATAGCGCAGCTGGATGAATTCGTATCTCTGCGCGGCTTGTTCCAGACGTTCGACCGCGTGGCATTCGTCTTGCAGCTGAATGAACGGGGTCTGGGGGGCAGGCAAAAGCGCCCCCGGAAGCAGGCTG
>SKRP01000067.1 GCA_007118445.1 Natronohydrobacter sp. | reverse complement strand
GACCAGCCCGATCATCACCAGCCGCGCGCGTAGCGGGGTTTTCATCACCCAGCCCAAGCCCCAGAGCGCGGCCATCAGGAACAGGACGAAACCCATCTCAATCGCTCCCGGTGGACCCGAACCCGCCCGCGCCGCGCCGGGTGGCGTCCAGGTCATCCGTCAGGGTGAAACGCGCCTGCACCACAGGCGCGATCACGATCTGCGCGATGCGCGCGCCATGCGCGATCACGAAAGGGGCGTCCCCGAGATTGATCAGGATCACCCCGATGGGGCCGCGATAATCGCTGTCGATGGTCGCGGGCGCATTGGGCAGCGCAATGCCATTTCGCAGCGCAAGACCGGAGCGCGCGCGAATCTGCATCTCGAACCCGTCAGGAATGGCGCAGGCAAGACCTGTGGGAACCAGAACACGCGCCATCGGGGCAAGCGTCAGACCCGCAGCGCGGCTTTCTGGTGGCAGGTTCGCGCGGATATCGGCCCCGGCGGCACCTGCGGTTGCGTAGCCGGGCAGCGGGATGTCAGGGTCGAAACCGGGCAGGCGCTGGAACTGGATGGTGACGCTCATGCAAGTGCCTCGGCGATGCGGGCGGCCAGACGGGTCGCGACCTCGGATTTCGGCAGGCGCGGCCAGTCCTCGGCCCCGGTTGCGGTGATCAGATGCACTGCGTTTTCACTCCCGCCCATGATGCCGGTCGCAGGCGAGACATCATTCGCGACGATCCAGTCACACCCTTTGCGCGCGCGTTTGGCGGCGGCATGGGCAATGACATTCTCGGTTTCCGCCGCAAACCCCACCACCAGACGCGGGCGCTGCGCATGGGCAGATACCGTGGCGAGGATATCTGGGTTCTCGGAAAACTGAAGTTCTGGAATGCCTTGCGGGCCTTTCTTGATCTTCTGCGCGAAGTCTGTCGCGACCCGCCAATCCGCCACTGCCGCAGCCATGACCGCCCCGTCCACAGGCAGCGCCGAAAGGCAGGCGGCCAGCATCTCGCGCGCGGTCTCGACCCGGTGCAGGTTCACGCCATCGGGGGGCGGCACAGTAGCTGGGCCCGTGACAAAGATCACCTCGGCCCCCAGCGCGCAGAGCGCGCGGGCAATCGCTGTGCCCTGCGCGCCCGAAGAGCGGTTGGCGATATAGCGCACCGGATCAATCGGTTCATGCGTCGGGCCGGATGTGACCAGCAACCGCTTGCCCGCAAGCGGGCCGGGGGTGGCGCGGGCGGCGATGGCGGCGACAATCTCGGCAGGTTCGGACATGCGGCCAGGGCCATATTCACCGCAGGCCATATCGCCCGAATTGGGGCCGATCACCTGCACGCCATCGGCGCGCAGTTGCGCCAGATTGCGCTGCGTCGCCGGGTGCTCCCACATGCGGAGATTCATGGCAGGCGCGATCATCACCGGTTTGTCGGTCGCCAGCAGCAGGGTGCTGGCCAGATCATCGGCATGGCCGCCTGCCATCCTGGCCATCAGATCGGCCGTGGCAGGGGCGACCACGATCAGATCCGAGGCGCGCGACAGCTGGATATGGCCCATTTCGGCCTCGTCTTTCAGATCGAACAGATCCTGATAGACCTGCGATCCCGCCAGCGCCGCAACAGACATGGGTGTGACGAATTGCGTGGCCGCGCGGGTCAGAACCGGCGTCACGCTGACCCCGGCGGCGCGCAGCTGGCGGATCAGGTCGAGGCATTTATAGGCCGCAATGCCCCCGCCGATGATGAGTGTCACGCGCTTGGTTGCCTGCATGGTCCTGCCCTGTTTGCGGGATCGGTTGCGCCATGATTACGCGCTTGGCGCGCGAAGCGAAAGCCCCGGCGGATCAGCGAAACGCCGCGCAGGGGTCAGGGCGTGGATGCGGGTCGGTGACAAGCCAGAGATCATGCGGCGGGGCCGTGTCCTGCGCGAATTCGAACTGGCCGATGGAAAGCTGCACAATATCGGGCGCGGCGCGGGCCAGCTTGGCCGGTGCGCCGATATCGGTGCGGGCATGTTCCGTGCCAGTGATCACCACGACCGGGCCGCCCGTGTCGCGATAGGCACGCAGCGCAGCCTCGGCGAGTGTTGCATCGCGCAGCCGCTGAATCGCCACCATTCCGGGCAGAAGATGCTCGGGCAGCGCATCGCAATGCGCGCGTGCCTGATGCGCTTCGCGGGCGGACTGGTCGTCGGGCGCGAGCGGATCAGTCAGCCCGAAGCGGGCCGGGTCGCCGGGGAAATGTGCCTCTGGCCCGTCCTGCAAAGCTGCGCGCGCGGCGTCGCGTGGCAGGGCCGCGCCATAGATTGCCGCATCAGGGGCGGCAGCAAAGATCGGGTAATACATCGCGAAATCCGGCCAGCCGCTGCTGTCCCAGTCCAGCATTGCCGCGAGTTCGTCCTGATCGGGCAGCGGAACGGGGATGTTGGCGGCCTGTTCGCGGGTCAGCATCTCGAAGACCAGCGCAGCAGGCGCCAGCGCCTCTGTCGCGCGGGTCTGATGGGTATGGTGCAGCGGGTTGTCATGCACCTCGCCAAGAAAAACGACATCAGCCGGTGGTAGGCGGTCCAGATCGTCAGCCGGGATTTCCGCCGCGACAGCAGGAAGCCCCAGCGTCGCGGCACAGAGAATGCGCAGGATCATGCGAGGAAGTGAAACACTTCTTTCGACTGTGCTTCAAGGCTCTTGCGCATTTTCTGGAAAGCTGCGGCCTCGACCTGCCGGATGCGCTCCTTGGACAGGCCCAGCTCTTCGCCCAGCGATTCCAGCGTGCGCGGGTCTTCGCGAAGCTTGCGCTCGCGCACGATGAAACGCTCGCGCTCGGACAGCCCCTGCATCGCCGTGACCAGCCAGTCGCGCAGTTGCGCCATGTCATGCGCCTGCTCGACCTCGACCTCGGCCTGCGGGTGGTCATCCTCAAGCGCGTCGATCCATTCGCGGCCATCTTCATCGCTCGACTGCATTGCATTGAGCGAGAAATCAGAGCCGGACAGACGCCCCTCCATCATCTCGACATCCTGCAGTGACACGCCGACCTCATGCGAGATCATCTCGCGCAACTGATGTTTGTCCAGTTCCTCGCCGCGCGCCATCGCTTCGCGCTCGAATTTCGCCTGCACGCGACGCAGGTTGAAAAACAAGGTCTTCTGGCTGGAGGTCGAGCCGGTGCGCACCATCGACCAGTTACGCATCACATAATCCTGAATGCTCGCGCGAATCCACCAGACCGCATAAGTGGAAAAGCGCACACCGCGATCGGGGTCGAATTTCTCGGCCGCTTTCATCAGACCGAGCCCGGCTTCCTGAATGAGATCATTCATCGGCGCGCCGTAACGGCGGAATTTACCAGCCATGGAAATCGCGAGTCGCATGTAAGCGGTGATCAGCCGATGCAGCGCCTGCTCGTCACGGTGGTCACGCCAGGCGCGGGCAAGTTGTGTTTCTGTTTCGGCATCCAGCAGTTCCGCCTTCATGGCCTGACGCGACATGCGGCGATCGTCATTGAAATCCAGTGGCATGGTTTCCCCCTGCGAACGGTTTTGCTCAAATTACGTGTGTGAAACAGCTTTGGTTCACTTGTGGGGGTAATTTTCTTTCACGATGTCGTGCAGGGCATCCGGAAGGTTTCGTTAACCAATTCTCAAGCGTCACGGATTAACCTTTGGTCAAAAGACGGGGGTGAAGATGGGGATACGCGCCCTGACCGTGGCGTTTGAAGGGATCGAGGCGCGGCTTGTGGATGTGCAATGCGCGCTGTCGCCCGGTATGCCGTCCTTCCAGATCGTTGGCCTGCCCGACAAGGCCGTCTCAGAGGCGCGCGAACGGGTGCGCGCGGCGCTCTCGGCGCTGTCGGTGGCGCTGCCCTCGAAACGGATCACGATCAATCTGTCGCCTGCCGACATGCCGAAAGAAGGATCGCATTTCGACCTGCCCATCGCCATGGCCTTGCTTGCGGCGCTGGAAATACTGCCCGCCGAGGAAGTCGGCGACACAGTGGCGCTTGGGGAATTGTCGCTGGATGGGGCGCTTGTGCCTGTGTCCGGGGCCTTGCCGGCTGCAATGACCGCAGCAGAAGGGGGGCATATGCTGGTCTGCCCGGCCGCATCAGGCCCGGAGGCCGCCTGGGTCGAGACAACACGGGTCATTGCGCCGGGCTCGCTGGCGCAGGTGATCCGGCATTTTTCCGGCCAGGCCCCGCTCGCGCCCGCACAGCCCGGCGAGGTGATCCGCGACAGCGGGGT
Source organism: Natronohydrobacter sp. (assembly GCA_007118445.1). Taxonomy (GTDB): domain Bacteria; phylum Pseudomonadota; class Alphaproteobacteria; order Rhodobacterales; family Rhodobacteraceae; genus Roseinatronobacter. The sequence continues at coordinate 2,333 of SKRP01000067.1, read as the reverse complement.
GCGCGATCTGTTCGACGTGAAAGGGCAGGAACGCGCGAAACGGGCGCTGGAAATCGCGGCGGCAGGGCGGCATCACATGCTGATGGTGGGCACGCCGGGATCGGGCAAATCGATGCTGGCCGCGCGCCTGCCGGGGATCCTGCCGGAACTCAGCCCGGCAGAGGCGCTGGAAACCTCGATGATCCATTCCATTGCGGGGCTCTTGGATCAGGGCGGGATTTCGCGGGTCAGACCATTTCGCGAGCCGCATCACACGGCGTCGGTGGCGGCGATTGTGGGCGGTGGCAAGGGCGCGAAACCGGGCGAGATTTCACTCGCGCATAACGGTGTGCTGTTTCTGGATGAATTGCCCGAATTTCCGCGCATGGTGCTGGAAACGCTGCGCCAGCCGATTGAAACTGGCGAAGTGGTCGTCGCGCGGGCCAATGCGCATATCCGCTATCCCTGCCGTTTCCTGCTGGTCGCGGCGGCCAATCCCTGCAAATGCGGCTACCTGTCGGAACCTGCGCGGGCCTGCGCGCGCGCACCGGCCTGCGGCGAGGATTACATGGGCCGCATCTCGGGGCCGCTGATGGACCGGTTCGATCTGCGGGTCGAGGTGCCGCCAGTGGCGTTTTCCGATCTGGACCTGCCACCCTCGGGGGACAGTTCGGCCATTGTGGCCGCGCGCGTGGCACAGGCGCGCGCGCAGCAGACAGCGCGGTATCAGGGCTATGAGGGGTGCCGCGTCAATGCCGATGCTGAAGGCGCGTTGCTCGAAGAGGTCGCCCGCCCCGATGCCGAGGGCCGCGCGCTGCTCACGCGGGCGGCAGAGCGTTTCGGGCTGACCGCACGGGGCTACCATCGCCTGCTGCGCGTCGCGCGCACGATCGCCGATCTTGATGGGGAAAACGACTTGCGCGCGCCCCATATGGCCGAGGCAATCAGCTATCGGTTGATGGGGATGCCGGAAGCTGTTGCCGGATGAATTGCGCTGTATCCGAGAGCGCCTTGCGCGCTTCGGGCAGCCAGCCGGGGAAGAATTGCCAGACATGGGGCAGGTTGCCCCATTCCTGCAGCGTGACCTCTGCGCCCTGATCGCGCAGATGCGCGGCCATGCGGCGCGAGTCGTCGCGCAGGATTTCTGTGCGCGCGACCTGGATCAGCACAGGCGGCGCAGCCGGGAAATCCGCGAAAAGCGGCGAGATACGCGGGTCGGCAGGGTCTGCACCGTTCAGCACGCGGTTGCGCAATTCCTCCAGCCGATGGGGGGGCAGCAGGATTTCGGTTTTCGCGTTCTCGCGGATCGAAGCGCCGGACAGCGTGAGATCGGCGAAGGGCGAGAAGGCATAAGCGCAGCCGGGGCGCGGCTGGTTTTCGCGGCACAGATGAGCCAGCAGCGCCAGCGCAAGGCCGCCGCCTGCCGAATCGCCCCCCAGCGCGATCTGTTCAGCGCCATGGCCCTGCGCAAGCAGACCCTTCCAGACTGCCCGCGCATCGTCGAATGCCGCCGGAAATGGATGTTCCGGCGCAAGGCGGTAATCGGGCAGCAACACGGGCATCCGTGCCTTGCGCGCCAGATATTTCGCGATCGGAGCATGGGTGCGCGGATTGCCCATGACATAGCCGCCGCCATGAAAATACAGGATGAAAGGCGCGCCTGGGGCAGGCTTTTGCGTCCAGAGCGCAGGGACGCCGCCGATCTGGTCTTCGGTGAATTCCAGATAGGGCCGCCCGCGCGCATTCAGCGCGGCCCCGCGCTCGAACCATGCCCGCGCGGCCAGACTGTCCGGCTGACGCCCCAGCGCGCGCCGCGCGACGCCGCGCAGGAAGACGCGCATGATCTTGAGTTGCCAGCTCATCCGCGCTTCGCCTCGATGGCCTCCCAGATCAGCGCGGCACCATTGGTGCCATCGAAGCGTTCCAGCTCCTGCAAGCCCGTGGGCGATGTGACATTGATCTCGGTCAGATAGTCGCCGATCACATCGATGCCCACGAAAACCTGCCCCTTCTCGCGCAGAAGCGGGCCGATGGCGTCGCAGATCTCGTGGTCGCGCGCAGTCATCTGCACAGGTTCGGGGCGGCCGCCCACATGCATGTTCGAGCGTGTCTCGCCCGATGCGGGCACGCGGTTGATCGCCCCGATGGGCTGGCCATCGACCAGTATGATGCGCTTGTCGCCCTTGGCGACTGCGGGCAGGAATTTCTGCACGATCAGGGGCTCGCGATTGATGCCGGTGAACAACTCATGCAGCGAGGCCAGGTTGCGGTCATTGGGGTCCAGCCGGAACACGCCCGCGCCGCCATTGCCATAGAGGGGTTTCAGGATCACATCGCCATGTTCGGCCTTGAAG
>SKRP01000335.1 GCA_007118445.1 Natronohydrobacter sp. | reverse complement strand
TTCCGCAGCGCCGGGGTCTCGCCGGACCAGATCCGCAGGCTGGTGCGGCAGGGGGCGTCATCCCAGACTGCCTCGCTGCGCCCGATCTCGGTTTCGACATCTGGTACGATGGGGCCGGATCACGATATTGCCCGCGCCAATGCCATACTGGACCGCATGGCCGATATTCACGCCTATCGGCAGGGGATCGACCGGTTGCCGGTCGCGCGTCCGGTGAATGCCGGTGCCGTGCGGCAGACATCGGGCTTTGGGATGCGCCGTCATCCGCTCACCGGGCGCTCGACCATGCATAACGGGCTGGACTGGGCCGGTCCGCGCAACACACCGATTCTGGCGTCGGCCGACGGGGTGGTCAAACAGGCCGGGCGTCAGGGCGGATATGGCAATCTGGTCATCATCCAGCATGATTTCGGGATTGAGACCTATTACGCGCATTTGAACCGGATCGATGTCCGCGTCGGACAAAGGGTCTCGCGCGGGCAGAGGATTGGTGGTATGGGCACCACAGGAGCCTCGACCGGGGTGCATCTGCACTATGAAGTGCGCGTCAACGGTCGTGCTGTCAATCCGATCACATATGTAAGGGCTGGAGAGCATGTTTTCTAAGAGTCGTATCAATGAACCGGGTGCCAAACCCGCACCAGAGGCAGCGCCTGCGAAACCTGCCGAAGCCACCCCCTCTTTCTTGCGGACCGGCCAGACTGATTCGGGTCAGTCGCATGTGACCAAATCCAAGCCTGCGGCCTCGGTTCTGGCGTCGGATCTGACGATCACGGGCAATCTGAAAACCTCGGGCGATATCGTCATAGAGGGCGTGGTCGACGGCGACATTCGCGCGCATCTGCTGACTGTGGGCGAAAGTGCGACCATTCGCGGTGAGATCGTGGCCGATGATATCGTCATCAACGGGCGCGTGATCGGACGGGTACGCGGGCTGAAAGTGCGGCTGACCTCTTCGGCGCAGGTCGAGGGTGATATCATTCACAAGACCATCGCCATCGAATCAGGCGCGCATTTCGAAGGCTCGGTCCAGCGTCAGGATGATCCGCTGCAGACCAATCGCGAGAACGCGAAAGCGGCACCTGCGCCTGCTCCTGCCCCGGCTCCGGCCCCGAAACAGCGCTCCGAATCGTCTGACGTGGTGCGTCAGGCCACAGAAGCCAAGAAAAGCGTCAAAAGCTGATCTGCCCGCAAGCGGCAGAGCATAAGAAACCGCGCGATCGAGCGCGGTTTTTTTCATATGCGGCGCGCAGGCAATCCAGCCGTCGGCTGGCCTGTCAGCCCTGCCCTTCGCTCTGGTGATCGATCAGGAAAGAGCTGGTGCGGGTGGAGAGACTCGAACTCTCACGCCTTGCGGCGGAGGATTTTGAATCCTCTGCGTCTACCGTTCCGCCACACCCGCAGCGCCAGCGACAAGACGCATAGCGCGGATGCGCGCAGGCTGCAACATACCTTCTGAGCCCGACAGCAAAAACCGCGACGATGCTGTCAAGATTGACCTTTCAGGCGAGATGCGCTATGCGACGCAGCAATGTTGCGCAGCAGCATTCCCGAGAGCGGGGCGCGTTGTCGTTGCGTCCCAGAACAGATCACGGCCCGATGCCGTATCAGATGGACGCACATGACCCTTTTTTCCGACCTGAAACTGGACCCCAAGGTCCTCAAGGCCATTAATGAGGCCGGCTATACCACCCCGACCCCGATCCAGGCCCAGGCCATCCCCTATGCGCTGGAAGGGCGCGATGTGTTGGGGATTGCCCAGACCGGGACCGGCAAGACCGCTTCTTTCACCCTGCCGCTGATCACGCGGCTGGGGCGTGGCCGTGCCCGCGCCCGGATGCCGCGCTCTCTGGTGCTGGCGCCCACGCGCGAACTGGCCGCCCAGGTGGCCGAGAATTTCGATACATACGCCAAACATACCCGGCTGACCAAGGCGCTCCTGATCGGTGGCGTGGCCTTTGGCGAGCAGGACAAGCTGATTGATCGTGGCGTGGATGTGCTGATTGCCACGCCGGGTCGGCTGCTCGATCATTTCGAGCGCGGCAAGCTCTTGCTGACCGGCGTCGAAGTGATGGTGGTGGATGAGGCCGACCGGATGCTCGACATGGGCTTCATCCCCGATATCGAGCGGATTTTCGGGCTGACCCCTTTCACGCGTCAGACGTTTTTCTATTCCGCGACCATGGCCCCGGAAATCGAGCGGGTGACCAATACATTCCTGTCCAATCCTGCGCGAATCGAAGTCGCCCGTCAGGCCACCGCGTCAGAAACCATCACGCAGGAATTGATCGAACTGGACGCGTCGCGCCGCGATGTGGCTGCCAAGCGCAAGCGCGAGGCGCTGCGCGCGATCATCGCACAGGAAGGCGAGAAGATCGAGAATGCGGTGATCTTCTGCAACCGCAAGGTGGATGTCGATATCCTCGCCAAGGCTTTGACGCAGCACAAGCTGGACGCGGCCCCGATCCATGGCGATCTCGACCAGTCGGTGCGCACCCGCACGCTGGAAAAGTTCCGCGCAGGCGAGTTGAAACTGCTGATCGCCTCTGATGTGGCCGCGCGGGGCCTTGATGTGCCCTCGGTCAGCCATGTGTTCAATTTCGACCTGCCCTCGCATCCCGAGGACTATGTGCACCGGATCGGACGCACGGGTCGGGCCGGACGTTCGGGCAAGGCGATCTCGCTGATGGTCCCGGCAGACCAGAAATATCTCGAACAGATCGAGAAGCTGCTGGAAAAGACCCTGCCGCGTGGCACGGCCCCTGAACCGGCCCCGGTCGCAAAACCAAAGCGCGCGCAGCCCGCGCGCAAGGCAGCAGAGGCCGCACCGGCGCAGGAACCAGAGCAGGAACCGACCGCAGCAAAGGAACCTGCCAAAAGCCCGGCCCCGAGCAATACATCGCGCAAGGCCCCGGCCAATGCGCGGCGCGGGTCGGGCAATCCGCGCAATCAGCCACGCCGCGAGGGGCAGGATGCGGTTGTCGGCATGGGTGATCACGTGCCTGATTTCCTGATGCGCGAATTCCGCGTCGCCTGAGCGCGCGAGACCATTGCAACTCTGGGCCGCGCACCCGTAGCAGGCGCCGGCGGGTTGCTTCAGCCCATCGAGACAGCACGCGCATGACCGTCCTCTGCGCGCGCTCTGACGGGCGGCAGGCCAGCATCTGCTGTTTCTGCCGCTCACATAATCGTCAGATGATTCTGCGCTGCGACACAGGCATGATGGCATGATGCGCGGCTCCGATATTGACCTTCATGTGTTGCGACTGCTGCTCGGGCTGGCCCTCTCCGGGTTGGTGCTTGTGGGGATCGCGATGGCGCGCACCGAGGCAAAACCGCCCGCACTGCGCATTCTGCCGCCGCCGGATTTCACCCTGTCGGCAACTTCTGACGGGCAGGCATTCGAGTTTCTGGGCCTTGTCGATTTCGGCCTGACCGAGGCGCTGCGCCGCCTGGTGGCCGCGCATCCGGAAATCCGGCAGTTGCGGCTCGACAGTAATGGCGGCTATATCGCCGAAGCGCGCGGCGTGGTCACTGTGCTGCGCGCGCATGGGATCGCCACCCATGTCGAAGGGCATTGCGCTTCGGCCTGTGCGCTGATCTTTGCAGGCGGGGCAGAGCGCAGTCTGGGGCCCGAGGGTCGGCTGGGCCTGCATGGCTATGCGCTTGCGCGCGAACGCCAATATGGCATGATTGACCCTGTGGCCGAAATGCAGCGCGATCTGGCGATCTACCGCGCGCAGGGGCTGGAGGAGAGTTTCGTGACGCAGCTTGCTGCGCTGCCGCAGGTGCCGATGTGGTATCCCAGCCATGATGAGTTGCAGGCGGCAGGCATGGTGACACAGCCTTGACCTGCGCGGCACAAAGGGCCACATATCCATCATGTTTCTGATACTTGGCCTGTTGATCGTTCTGGCTGTGCTGCTGATCCTGCGCCCCTGGGAGCGCCGCGAATGCCGTTGGCGACAGGATGCACGAAAACTGGCCGATGGGCGGGTTCTGTTCACCTGCATGGCCTGCGGAGCCGAACTGGCGCTTCCCAAAGGACGCACGCCCGATACCTGTCTGGCCGGAGAGCAATAATGAAGACGCCCAAGGATGCCGAGGACCGCCGGGCCGCGAAGCCGGTGATCTGCTACCCGAATGACACGCTGCGCAGGCCGCCGCTCGAACAATACGACCGCGCGCGGGCCAGCGCGCGCGAGGTCACAAAGGTCGTGGTCCCGCCGCGCGAGGCGCGCCATTTCCATGTCAGCGCAGGCAGTTTCTTCCGCATCACCTGTATCGAGGGGGCGCAGGTCGGCGATCTGAACCTGTTCGAGGCGCGCCATCTGGAAGAGCATTTCTATTCCGGCAAGACGCGGGCGCTGCATGGCAGCCATCTGCATATCGGCGACCGGCTCTGGTCTGCCCTGCCCTGGCTGCGGCCCATGGCGACAGTGACGGCGGACAGTCTGGACTGGTATGGCGTCGATGAGGATGGCGCGCGCGTCCATGACGTGATCGGCACGCGCTGCGATCCTTACACGCATCATCTGCTGACTGGCGAGGATTACCACAGGACATGCCATTCCAATCTGTCCCGCGCGTTGGCCGAGTATCTGGGCAAACCCCCGTCCGAGGTCGAGCATCACATTCATGATGTGCTCAATGTCTTCATGTGCACTGGCTTCACCCGCGACACAGGCCAGTATTTCATGAAGGCCAGCCCGGCCCGACAAGGCGACTATATCGAGTTCTTTGCCGAAATCGATCTGCTGGGCCTGCTCTCGGCCTGTCCGGGCGGGGATTGCGGGGCGGAACATTCGTCAGACAGCGCGCAATGCTATCCGCTGGAAGTGACCGTCCATGCGCCTGCGGCCGGGATGCTCGATGGCTGGTACAGCCCGTCGGTGAACCGCTATTCGCGCCGCCACGCGCCGGACTGAACGCGGGGGGTGCGGGGCCTGTCAATCCCCATTGACCGCTCGCGCAATCCACTACATAGACAGCGCATGACAGAGCTTTCGCATATCCGCAATTTCTCGATCGTGGCGCATATCGACCACGGTAAATCCACGCTTGCTGACCGGTTGATCCAGTCAACCGGCACTGTGTCCGACCGCGACATGAAGGACCAGCTTCTGGACGCGATGGATATCGAGCGCGAGCGCGGGATCACCATCAAGGCCAACACGGTGCGCATCGATTATGTCGCGCAGGATGGACAAGCCTATGTGCTGAACCTGATCGACACGCCCGGCCATGTCGATTTTGCCTATGAAGTGTCGCGGTCCATGCGCGCGGTCGAAGGCTCGCTGCTGGTGGTGGATGCGTCACAGGGCGTTGAGGCGCAGACGCTGGCCAATGTCTATACTGCGATCGAGGCCAATCACGAGATCGTCCCGGTGCTGAACAAGATCGACCTGCCCGCCGCCGAGCCTGAGCGCGTGAAGGAACAGATCGAGGATGTGATCGGGCTGGACGCGTCAGAGGCCGTGCTGATCAGCGCCAAATCGGGCCTCGGGATTCCCGATGTGCTGGAAGCCATCGTCAAGCGCCTGCCCGCGCCCACCGGCACCCGCGAGGCACCGCTGAAAGCCATGCTGGTCGATAGCTGGTATGACCCCTATCTGGGCGTCGTGGTGCTGTTCCGGGTCATGGATGGGGTCATCCGCAAGGGCGATCAGATCAAGATGATGCAGGCGGGCGCGAAATACAGCATCGACAAGCTGGCGGTCCTGAAACCCGCCATGGTCGATGTGCCCGAGCTGGGACCGGGCGAGATTGGCGTGCTCACGGCCTCGATCAAGCAGGTGCGCGACACCAAGGTCGGCGACACGATCACGCATGAGAAAAAGGGCACCGACACCCCCCTGCCCGGCTTCAAACCCTCGCAGCCTGTAGTGTTCTGCGGCCTGTTCCCCGTGGACAGCGCCGAATTCGAAGACCTGCGCAGCGCCATCGAGAAGCTGGCGCTGAATGACGCGTCTTTCAGCTATGAGATGGAAAGCTCTGCCGCGCTGGGTTTCGGCTTCCGCTGCGGGTTTCTGGGGCTGTTGCATCTGGAAGTCATCCGCGACCGGCTGGAACGCGAATATGGCATCGACCTGATCACCACAGCGCCATCGGTGGTCTACCATGTCCATATGCGCGACGGCGAAGTGCAAGAGCTGCACAACCCTGCTGACCTGCCCGACCTGACCCATGTGGACCATATCGAGGAGCCGCGCATCAAGGCCACGATCCTTGTGCCGGATGACTACCTGGGCGATGTGCTCAAGCTCTGTCAGGACCGGCGCGGCATCCAGCAGGAACTGACCTATGCCGGGTCGCGCGCGATGGTGGTCTATGACCTGCCGCTGAACGAGGTGGTGTTTGATTTCTACGACCGTCTGAAATCCATCACCAAGGGCTATGCGTCGTTTGACTATGAAATCACCGGCTACCGGCAGGATAATCTGGTCAAGATGCAGGTGCTGGTCAATGACGAGCCGGTGGATGCGCTGTCGATGATGGTGCACCGCGACCGGGCCGAAGGGCGCGGGCGGGCGATGTGCGAGAAGCTGAAAGACCTGATCCC
>SKRP01000016.1 GCA_007118445.1 Natronohydrobacter sp. | reverse complement strand
TGATCCCTGCCTGCCCGTCAAACTGCCCGAGGTGGATCATGCATGAAATGTCACTCGCCGAAGGCATCCGCCAGATCATCGACACACAGGCCGCCGCGCATGGCTTCGCGCGCGTCACGACCCTGCGGCTGGAAATCGGGCGCTTTGCGGGCGTCGAGAAGCCGGCGCTGGAATTTGCTCTGGACGTGGTGCTGCGCGGCTCCAGCGCCGAAGGGGCCGGGATCGAGATGATCGACCTGCCGGGCCGCGCGCTCTGCTATGATTGCGGCGAGGTGGTCGAGATTGCCGACCGGCTGGACCCCTGCCCGCTTTGCGGCAGCGGCAAGATCCTGCCTCAGGGCGGCGACGAGATGCGGATCAAGGATATGGAGGTAATCTGATGTGCACTGTTTGCGGATGCAGTTCCGGGCCGAAGATCGACGGCCAGACCCATGCCCACAGCCATGCGCATGACCACACGCATAGCCACGGGGATCTGACCCATTCCCACCCCCATGCGCACAGCCACAGCCATGACCATGATCACACGCATGGCGACGATGACCACGCCCATTCCCACGGCGCGGATCACGACCACGATCACCACCACCATTATGGCGAAGGCGCGGCCGGGGTCTCGGTGCCGGGCCTGTCGCAAGCCCGCCTGATCCAGATCGAAACCGATATTCTGGCCAAGAACAACGCCTATGCCGCGTCAAACCGGCGCGTATTGGCGGCGCTGGATACCTTTGCCGTGAACCTCGTCTCTTCGCCCGGTTCGGGCAAGACGACGCTTCTGTGCAAAACCATCGAAGCCCTTGGCGATCAGCCCTTGGCGGTGATCGAAGGCGACCAGCAAACCAGCAATGACGCCGACCGCATCCGCGCGACGGGCGCGCGGGCGGTGCAGGTCAACACGGGCAAGGGCTGCCATCTGGACGGGCATATGGTGGGCCATGCAATGGATGACCTGCGCCTTGCCCCGCAAAGCCTGTTGTTCATCGAAAATGTCGGCAATCTGGTCTGCCCTGCGGCGTTTGATCTGGGCGAGGATGCCAAGGTCGCGATCCTGTCCGTGACCGAGGGCGAGGACAAGCCGCTGAAATACCCCGATATGTTCACCGCCGCCAAGCTCGCGATCCTGAACAAGATCGACCTTGCCCCGCATTGCGATGCCGATCTTGACGCTTATGAGGCCAATCTCAAGCGCATCAACCCCGACATTACCGTGCTGCGCGTCTCGGCCCGCACGGGTGAGGGGATGGACGCCTGGTGTGATTGGCTGCGCACCGGGCTAGCGTCGAAAGCCCGGCCATGACCCGTTCCGCGCGCCCCGCGATCCTGCTGGTCGATGACGAGCCGCATTCGCTGGCCTCGATGCGCATGGCGCTGGAAGATGATTTCGAGGTGCTGACCGCCGAAAGCGCCGATGCCGCGATGGCACTCTTGCGCGACGAATGGGTGCAGGTGATTTTCTGCGACCAGCGCATGCCGGGGCGGACCGGCGTGCAATTCCTGACCGAAGTGCGCGAAAGCTGGCCCGAAATCGTGCGCATCATCATCACCGGCTACACTGACCCCGGCGATATGGCCGATGCAATCAATGCCGCGGGAATCTATCAGTTCCTGACAAAACCCTGGCACCCGGACCAGCTGCTGATGGCGGCGCGCAATGCGGCGGCGTTGTTTTCCATGACGCGCGAACATGAACGCCTGTCGCTGGAAATGAAGCATCTGGGCACGACCACGGAAACCAAGCTGGAAAAACGCCGCCGCGACCTGCGGGACCGGCAGGGCTTTGACGCGATCCTGCGCAGCCCGCAATCACGGATGAACGCGGTTGTGGACATGGCCCGCCAATATGCCAGTTTCGACGTGCCAGTGCTGCTGTCAGGCGAGGCCGGCACTGGCAAGCAAGAGCTTGCGCGCGCGATGCATCACGCCTCGCTCCGGGCGGAAAAGCCGTTTCTGGCGCTGAACTGTGCAGGGTTGTCCGATGATCTGCTGGAACTGGAGCTTTTCGGCGCAAGGCGGGGCGCTGTCGCGGGGCTTGCCACCAATCGCATCGGGCTGTTGCAGAAAGCCGATCGCGGCACGCTTTACTTGGGCGGTGTGGAAAGCCTGAGCGCGAAAATGCAGATGGCGCTGATGCGCGTGCTGCGCGAAGGCGCGTTTCAGCCCTTGGGCGGGCATGAAGCCATCCGGACCAACCTGCGCCTGATCTGCGGGCTGACCGGCGATCTGCGCGCGCTGATGGCCGAAGGGCAGTTGCGCGCCGATCTGGGTTACGCGATCTCGGCGGGTGAGATCACGGTTCCCCCCTTGCGCGGTCGGCGCGGCGATGTGGCCATTCTGGCCACCGCCTGCCTGTTCGACGCCGCCAGCCTGCATGGCAAACAGGTGCGCGGCTTTGATGATGTGGCCTTGGGCTTTCTGGAAAACTACGACTGGCCCGGTAATCTGCGCGAATTGGAGAATGAGGTCACGCGCATGCTGATCTTCGCACAAGACGCGATGCTGGGCGCCGATCTGATCTCGCGCCACATCCTGCAAGCCGACCCCAGCGAGGACGGCGCCGACCGCGCGCTGGAGCCGATCCTGACCCGCGAAGGCACGCTGAAAGACCGGGTGGAACTGGTGGAAATGCGCATCCTGCGCGAGACGCTCACCCGCCACCGCTGGAACAAGAGCCGCGCCGCTGCCGAACTGGGCCTGAGCCGCGTCGGCCTGCGCGCCAAGATCGACCGCTACGGCATTGACGACCCAAGCGGCGCAACCGCCACGGAAGAGGAGGAGTAACCCATGTGCCTAGGCATCCCCGGCCAGATCACGGCCATCACCGATGAGGCGCGGCTCATGGCCATGGCCGATGTCTCGGGCGTGCGGCGCGAAGTCTCGCTTGCCCCTGTCGCCGACCGCCCGCTGGCGGAACTGGTCGGGCATTGGGCGCTGATCCATGTGGGTTTCGCCATGGCGATCATCGACGAGGATGAGGCCGCGCGCACATTGGACGCCCTGCGCGATCTGGGCGAGGCGCAGGAAACGCTGGAGGCCATGGCCGAGGGGCAAAAGGCGCTGGAGGGCACGCAATGAAACACGTCACCGAATTCCGCGATCCCGCACTGGCCAAGGCTCTGCTGGCGGAGATCGCGCGGCTGTGCGACCAGATCGGCGCAACCCGCGAAAAGCCTGTGCATATCATGGAAATCTGCGGCGGCCATACCCATGCAATTTTCCGCTTCGGCCTAGACAAGCTGGTGCATGAGGGGATCGAATTCATCCACGGCCCCGGCTGCCCGGTCTGCGTGCTGCCCATGTCGCGCGTCGATGAATGTATCGAGATTGCCGAGCGCGAGGGCGTGATCTTCACCACTTTCGGCGATGCGATGCGCGTTCCGGGCACGCGCGGGTCACTGATGCAGGCGAAAGCGCGCGGGGCTGATATCCGCATGGTCTATTCGCCACTCGACGCGCTGGAAATCGCGCGACGCAACCCGGAACGTGAGGTCGTGTTCTTCGGGCTGGGGTTTGAAACCACCACCCCCTCGACCGCCTTCGCCATACAAGCCGCTGCCCGCGAGGGGCTGAAGAATTTCAGCGTGTTCTGCAACCATATCACGGTGCCCGAACCCATCCGCGCGCTGCTGGGAGACCCGCATATGACACTCGACGGCTTCATCGGGCCGGGCCATGTCAGCATGGTGATCGGCACACACCCCTATGATTTCATCGCCCAAGAATTCGGCAAGCCGATTGTCGTGGCAGGGTTTGAACCGATTGATCTGCTGCAATCCGTGGCGATGGTGCTGCGGCAGGTGGCCGAGGGGCGGGCCGAGGTTGAAAACCAATATGCCCGCGTGGTGCCGGAACATGGCAACCCCGCCTCGCTTGCCGCGATTGCCGATGTGTATGAGCGCCGCCCCTCGTTTGAGTGGCGGGGTCTGGGCGAGATCGACGCGAGCGGGCTGCGCATCCGGCCTGACTATGCCGGTTTTGATGCTGAAGCGAAATTCGGTGTGGGCTACGGCGCGGCAGGTCCGCGCCATGTGCCTGAACCCGAGGGCTGCGCCTGCGGCGCGGTGATGACCGGGCGGATCAAGCCCACGGCCTGCCCGCAATATGGCACGGGCTGCACGCCTGAGACGCCTTTGGGTGCGCTCATGGTCAGTTCCGAAGGGGCCTGCGCGGCTTATTGGCAGTATGGTGGCGCGCGCGGGGCCGCGGCGTGAGGGCCGAGAGGTCGTATTTGAGTATTTTTGGCAAGATGAAGAGGCTGGGATGGCACTGCGCGACAGCCATGTGACCATGGCGCATGGGGGCGGCGGGCGCGCGATGCGCGATCTGATTGACGAGGTGTTCACCTCCGTCTTTCAGCCCCCCGGCATGGAGGATCAGGCGCGGCTGATGGAAGCCGCGCTGCAGGCGCCGGGGGCACGGCTGGCCTTCACCACGGATGGCTATGTCGTGGCACCGATGGAGTTTCCGGGCGGCGATATCGGCAAGATCGCGGTTTGCGGCACGATCAATGATCTGGCGGTGGGGGGCGCGCGGCCCCTGTGGCTGTCAGCCGCGTTCATCATCGAGGAAGGCACCGAGATCGCGCTTCTGCGCCGGATCGTGGCCAGCATGGCGCGCGAGGCCGAAGCGGCAGGGGTGCGCATCGTCACGGGGGACACCAAGGTTGTGGAGCGTGGAGCCGCCGATGGCGTGTTCATCACCACATCGGGGATCGGAGTGATCCCGCCGGGCTGTGATCCGGGCGCAACCCGTATCCGCGCAGGCGATGCGATCATCGTCAATGGCACGCTGGGCGATCACGGGGCTGCGATCATGGCCGCGCGCGGCGAATTCGCGCTGGAAACCACGCTGCAGACGGATTCTGCCTCGCTGCATCGGGTGATGGACGCTGCGCGTGCCGCCACCCCGGATCTGCGGGCGGCGCGCGATTGCACGCGGGGCGGGCTGGCCTCGGCGCTCAATGAGATGGCGCAGGACGCCGGGCTTGGCATGTTGCTGCAGGAAGCCGCCCTGCCGCTGCGGCCCGAAGTGCGGGGTCTGTGCGAGATTCTGGGGCTGGATCCGCTGTATCTGGCGAATGAGGGCCGGCTGGTGCTCTTCGTGCCCGAAGCACAGGCGCAGGCCGTTCTGGACGCGCTGTCCGGCCTTCCTGAAAGCGCCGGGGCGGTGCTGATCGGGATGGCAACGGCAGAGCATCCGGGCCAGGTGCGGATGCAGAGCGCGCTGGGCGGCACCCGGATCGTGGATATGCTGGTGGGCGATCAGTTGCCACGGATTTGCTGAGCGGCAAGGGCCGTCGTTTCAGGCCGCGGGCAGCGGGCCGGAGATGAGATGACCCAACAGGGTTTTTTTCTTGCCTGGCAGGCGCAAACCGACCTAGCCTGATTGTGGGTTTCAATAACGGGGGGCTGGCTGCCATGAAATTCTCTTTCCCGGTGATGGCGATGGCGATGATGGTATCCGCGCCCCCACAGCTTGGCGCACAAACCGCGTCTGCGCGTCTTGGCGATTGTCTGGTTCAATCCAGCACCGGCGGGCAACGGCTTGCGCTCGCGCAATGGATTGCCCATGCCATCATTTCGCATCCCAATGTCAGGCAGAGTATCGCCGCCCCCCAGGAGGTGCTTGACGATGCTGACAGGAGAATGGCAGGCGTTTTCACAGATCTTGTCGCCGAAGCCTGTCGTGATGAAAGCAGAGACGCTGTACGCGAGGGCGGCAACAGCTTCGAACTCGCTTTTGAGACTCTGGGACGGATCGCGATGGTCGAGCTTATGAACAATCGGGATGTGACCCGAAGGATCGAAGGGTTTGCGCAGTATCTCGACAGGCAGCAATTCGAGTTTCTGGACTGAATCGCCCGAAACAGCGCTTTGGCGCGGCGCATCCCGAGCATTGCGGCATTCCCGGCGCTGCCCTATCCCAACACGCGTGACATGTCGCGCGCGATCTCGCGTTCTTCATCTGCCGGGATGACCCAGAGCGCAAGGCGGCCCTCGCCTGCATCAATGCGCGGGCCATTCGCAGCATTGCGCGCCGGGTCCAGCGCAGCGCCCAGCCAGCCAAGATACGCGAGGATCCCTGCGCGCACATCGCGGGCATTCTCGCCGATCCCGCCAGTGAAAACCACAGCATCGACCCCGCCCATCGCCATGATCAGACTGCCTGCGTGGCGCGCGGCCCAGTAGCAGAAATGGTCGATGGCGAAGCGGCTGGCCGGGGTTCCGGCTTCGGAGAGTGTGCGCATGTCGGCGCTCAGACCGGACAGGCCCAGCAGACCGGATTGATGATTGAGCAGCTGGCGGGTTGCGTCGATCCCGTGCTCCTCGGCCAGACGCAGGACTGCGTTGCCGTCGATGCTACCGGTGCGCGTGCCCATGGTCAGCCCTTCGAGCGGGGAATAACCCATCGTCGTGGCCACCGACTGCCCGTCCCGGATGGCGCAGAGCGAGGCCCCGTTGCCCAGATGGCAGGCCAGCAGACGCTGCGGCAAAGCCCCCGCGACCTGCGGCAGGCTGCGCGTGATCGCGGCATAGCTGAGCCCGTGAAACCCATAGCGGCGAATGCCCTGCGCGGTGATCTCGGGTGGGAGGGCGTAATGCGTGGCCAGATCCG
>SKRP01000138.1 GCA_007118445.1 Natronohydrobacter sp. | reverse complement strand
TCTCGGTCTTGCCGACGCCAGTGGGGCCGATCATCAGGATATTCTTGGGATAGACCTCTTCCTGCAGATCGGCGGGCAGTTGCTTGCGCCGCCAGCGATTGCGCAGCGCCACGGCCACCGCGCGCTTGGCGTCCTTCTGGCCGATGATGAAACGGTCAAGTTCGCTGACAATCTCGCGCGGGGTTAGGTCGGTCATGGAGTGTCCCTTCTTGTGCTTGCGCAGAGATAAAGGCTTGGGGGGCGGAATTGAAGGGGGATTGCAGCGTGTATGATCATTGTGTATATACAGGATATGGCGCAACACAGCCAACACGAAACACGAAACACGAAACACGAAACACGAAACACGAAACACGAAACACGAAACACGAAACACGAAACACGAAACACGAAACACGAAAGAGAGGTCGCCATGTGACATCAAGCCCGACTGGGCAATAAACTGAAGGACACCTGATGGAACACCTATTTTTCGAATGGGACGAAATCAAACGCCTCAAGACACTCAAAAAACACCGCCTCGACTTTATCGACGTGATCGCCATTTTCAACGAAACACACTTGGTCATTCCCGCGCGTAGTGAGACCGAGGAACGGTTTGCAGCAATCGGCCTTTGGAACGGCATCACTGTCACAGTCTTTTTCACAATTCGCGGACGGACCACCCGCATCATCACAGCCCGGAGGGCACGACAAAATGAACGAGACCTCTATCAAGCGTTACTCGCTCGAGGAAGTTCGCCAACTCAAAAGCCGCACTGATTGGGAGGCCCTGAGGCGCGCAGATGCCCTCGGTCTGGAACCCGAACAGGACGAAGATGAATTCGAACTGGACTGGACCCGCGCCGAACTGGTCACGCCAGAACCGAAAAAGGCGATCTCGCTGCGCGTCGATCCCGATGTGCTGGACTTCTTCAAGTCACAAGGCCCCGGTTATCAGACCCGCATGAACGCCGTCCTGCGCGCATGGATGGAGGCGCAACTCAAGCGCTGATCTTCTCCACAGTCAGGTTGCCATTGGTATAGACGCAGATATCCGCCGCAATCGCCATCGCGCGCCGCGCCACCTCTTCCGCAGACATCTCACTCGCCATCAACCCGCGCGCAGCGGCCAAAGCGAAATTGCCGCCCGAGCCGATTGCCGCGACGTCATACTCCGGCTCCAGCACATCGCCCGCACCTGTGATCACGAACAGATCGCACCCGTCCGACACGATCAGCATGGCCTCCAGCTTCTGCAAATACTTGTCCGTCCGCCAGTCCTTCGCCAACTCAACCGAGGCCCGCGCCAACTGCCCCGGCGTGGCCTCCAGCTTGGCCTCCAACCGCTCCAGCAAGGTGAATGCATCCGCCGTCGAACCGGCAAACCCCGCGACGACATCATATCCGCCCGGCGACAGCCTGCGCACCTTGCGCGCGCTCCCCTTGATCACGGTCTGCCCGAGCGAGACCTGACCATCTCCCGCCACGACCACCTCTCCGCCACACCGCACAGCCAGAATCGTCGTGCCATGCCAGCCCGGAAAATCACTCATCGCAGCCTCTTCATCTTGCCGAAAATACTCCCGCCGGAGGCGCATCTCTCGGCGCAGAGTAACGTTCGGGAAAAGGGCGCGATCCCCTCGCGCCCCTGACCGATCAGACCGATTCGCTGATCCAGCTCTGCAAGGCCGATTTCGGGGCCGCGCCGACCTTGTTCGACACGACCTGGCCATCACGGAACAGAAACAGCGCCGGAATACCGCGAATGCCCATCGAGGCCGCAGTATTCGGGTTCTCATCGACATTGACCTTGGCGATCTTCACGCGTCCGTCAAATTCCGCCGACAGCTCTTCCAGCGCCGGGCCGATCTGCTTGCACGGGCCGCACCATTCG
The DNA here is from genome assembly GCA_007118445.1 of Natronohydrobacter sp. GTDB lineage: Bacteria > Pseudomonadota > Alphaproteobacteria > Rhodobacterales > Rhodobacteraceae > Roseinatronobacter. The sequence continues at coordinate 4,742 of SKRP01000138.1, read as the reverse complement.
GCCCAGAAATCGACCACAACAGGAATATCGGACTGGCGCACTTCGGCGTCAAATGTAGCATCGGTGACTGCAATAGTGGGCATTGGCCCCTCCAGGTTCGGATTTCAGTTGCCCCCTACCTAAGCCTGCGCCGCGCCGGATTCAAGCGCCGCGCGCGCGAGCGCAGCATCGACCAGCGCAGCAGGCAGATGCATCAGATCCGCAGTCGTGGTCCACAAGAGCGCAACCCGGATGTCGCGCTCCGGAAAAACCTGCTTCAGGGCTGCGCGATAGGCCCCCATCTGCCGCAAAAGCCCTTCCGGCACAGTCTCGGGCCGCTCGGGAACAGCCCGGTTCGACTTGTAATCGACCGCCAGCACATGATCCGGGGCCAGGAGCAGCCGGTCGATCAGCCCCTGCATCGGCTGGCCGAACAGCTCTGCCGTGATCTCGACCTCGGCCAGACTGTCCGGCCCGAAAAGCCCGACCAGTTCGGGCGCGCGCAAGACCTGCGCGGCCTCGGCCAGAAGCGCATCCTGATCCGCAGGCGGGCCGCTCTCGCCACTTGCCAGCAGATCATGCGCGCGCGCGGGCCAGTCCGCCTCTGGCCAGAGCGGCAGATGCTCGAGCAGCAGATGCAACTGTGTGCCACGCTCCAGCGCGATCACGCTGCTGTCGCCCGCCTCGCTGCCAAGCACCTTTGCCCCGCCCAGACCCGAAGGCGTCACGATCGGCGGCGCAGCAGCCGGTGCCGGGGCCATCTGCCACAGACAATCCGGCAGCGCAGGCAGTTCCGGCCCGGCAGGTCTTGCCACCACAGCCGAGGGAACCGGCCAGTCGAGATGCTGCGCGCGCTGCCCGCGCCCGGTCGGCATGTCGCAGACCACAGCGCCAGTCTGCGCCAGACCCTCGGTCATCCGGTTATACCAGCTTTCGGGCTGCTTCACCTTGCCCGCAGCGGCGATGATCAGCCAATGCTCGGCCCGCGTCATCGCGACATACAACAGCCGCGCATCTTCTTCGGCGCTGCGCTCTGCACGCGCGTCAAAGCTCTCGCGCATGGCCTCGGGCGCGTCACCCTGCGACATGCGCCAGACCGGCACCCCGCCGATATCGACAATCTGCCCGCTGTCGCGCGCCGTGCGATCCGCTGTATCCGGCAGGATCACGACCGGCGCTTCCAGCCCCTTGGCCCCATGCACGGTCATCACCCGCAGCCGCCCCTCGGCGCGGCCGAGTTCACGCTTGATCTGTACATCGCCCTGTTCCAGCCAGGCCAGAAACCCGGTCAGACTGGGGGTTTCCAGCGGCTCATAGGCCAGCGCCTGGCTCAGGAACGCATCGATCCCCTCTTCGGCCTCGCCACCCAGCCGCGCGATCAGGCGGCGGCGGCCATCATGGCGCGTCAGCATCCGCTCGATCAGGTCATAGGGGCGCAGAAAATCGGTCTGGCGGCGCAGATCGTTGATCACCTCCAGCGTGGCGACCTCGCCGCTCTCACGCAGCCGGGTCCAGAGAAACGCCCCCTCGCGCCCCTGTGCCAGCCGAAACAGCCGATCCTCGGACCATCCAAAGAGCGGCGAGCGCAGGCAGGCAGCGAGCGACAGGTCATCCTCGGGTGTCGCCAGAAAGGCCAGCAGCGCCGTCAGATCGCGCACGGCCATCTCGCCCCCCAGCCGCAGCCGGTCGGCCCCGGCCATCTGCAGGCCTTCGGCCTTGCAGGCAGCAATGATCTCGTGAAACAGCGCATTGCGGCGGCGCACAAGGATCAGCACATCGCCCTCGGTCATGGGCCTTGCGCCATCCTTCTGCGGGATCATCACGCCAGTATCGATCATCCGCCGCAACTCGGCGGCGATCTTGCGGGCGAGTTGGCGGAAATGATGTTCATCGGGCAGTATATCGACCGGGTCATACCAGTCGGGCGGATCGGGGCTGTCGCCACTTTCAATCACAGGCCAGAGATCCACCCGCCCCGGCAGTGCGGCGTTAAAGGCGATATGCTGCGGCGCGTCCCCCAGCCCGGCATCATGCGGCGGCCGGAAAGTCGCATCGACCATGCGCAGGATCGCGTCCGAAGAGCGGAAGGAATGCGCAAGCAGCGCTTCATTCAGCCGCAGATCGACATGGGCGAGTTTTTCGCGGAACTGCGCCTGCATCGCATCGAACACCCGCAGATCCGCGCCCTGAAAGGAATAGATCGACTGTTTCTTGTCGCCCACGACAAACAAGGTGCGGCTGGCGTCGCGCGCGCCAATCCCGGCAGTGAATTCCTGCGCCAGATGCTCGATCACGCGCCATTGGCCGGGCGAGGTATCCTGCGCCTCATCGACCAGAATATGATCCACCCCGCCATCGAGTTTGAACAGCACCCATTGCGCGACCGAAGGGTCGGTCAGCAATTGCCCCGCGCGCGTGATCAGATCGTCGAAATCCAGCCAACCGCGCGCGGCTTTGGCAGCCGCATAGGCGGGCAGGAAGGCGCGGGCGAATTCATGCAGGGCTGCACTGCGGTCAAAACAGGTCAGCGCGACGCGACGGGCGCGGGCGTTTTCCACGCGCGCCATCAACTGGTTGAGCGGGTCAAGTCGCGGCCCAAGCGCCGTTTGCGTGGCTTTGGTCGGGAAGCTGCCGATTTTCGCGCTGAACGGGGCCTTTGTTTTCGCCCCATTCAGAAACAAGCCCTCAAGCGCCTCGAGCATGGCCATATCCGGTGCGCCCTGCGCAATCACGCGCAGCTTTTCAGCGTTCCTCGCATCGGTGACGCTGCCTGCGGCAAGGACCGGCACCAGATCGTCGAACAGCGCAAATTCGCTGCCCAGAAACACCTCCGCCAACAGCGTCTGCGCATCATACCCTTCGGGCAGATCGAGCGCCGCGCGCAACTCGGCCTCGGGCAGCGGGCCGTCAAATGCCTGCGCCTGCCCGCAGAACTCGCGCAGCAGATCATCCAGATCGGCCCCGGTAAAGACGCGCGCCAAAGCATCAAGCGCACCGCGCCCCTCGCCCTCGGCCAGCCGGTCCAGCACATCCGCACGCAGGATGCGGGCCGAACGGTCATCCATCTCGGTAAAGGCCGGGGACAGCCCTGCTTCCAGCGGAAAGCGCCGCAACAGCGCCGCGCAGAAGGAATGGATGGTCTGGATTTTCAGCCCGCCCGGAGCTTCGATCGCGCGGGCGAACAGGCGCCGCGCCTCGGCCAGCCCGCCCGCAGGTTCAGCATCGATCATCGCAAGCGCCGCGCGCAATTTGGGCTCAGGCAGCATCGCCCATTCGCCCAGCAACCTGAACAACCGGTTCTGCATCTCGCTGGCGGCCGCCTTGGTATAGGTCAGGCACAGGATGCGCTGCGGCTCGACCCCGCGCAGCAACAGCCGCGCCACACGGTCGGTCAGAACCTTGGTCTTGCCCGACCCTGCATTGGCCGACAGCCAGGTCGACTCGCGCGGGCTGGCGGCGCGGTTCTGCGCAAGTGTGGCCTCGTCAAACTGCATCTGCATCCCCCACCGGCAAAGTGACAGGCGCGTCCTGCATCACCCATTCGCCAAAGCGCGACAGGTGGTCATAATCCGACACTTCCTGCTCTTTCAGCAGATAGCGCCGCGCGGGAAAGCCGCGATCCGGCGAGAGATAGGCGCGGATCAGCCGTTCGAATTGCTCCCGCGTTTCTGCAAGGATCGCGGGCGTGATTTCGGTCGCCTCGATCTTCGGCGTCGCACCCAGTCCCAGATAGGTGATGCGCGCCACCTCGCGCAGGCCCAGCGCCTCGAAAGCGGCCTCTTCCGCCATCATCGCCTGTAACAGAAGCTGCTTGTCGAAATGCTTTTGCATGGATTTCGTCGGCGGATTACCCGTCTTGTAATCAATGATATGCACCCGCCCGTCCGGCCATTCATCCACCCGGTCGGGCTTGGCAATCAGCGTGAAGGCTGGGTCGCGCAGGATCATCCTGCCCTGTTCTTCCAGCATCAGCACCCGGCCGGGCTGGTCGAGATGGAACTGCAAAAACGCCTGCGCCGACCGCGCCAGCCGCGCCTGAAACAGCGCGCGCGCCGCAGGCCAGGGCACTTCATCGCGCAAGACCTCTGCCCCGATCCGCATCAACTGCGCCAGCGCATCCGGTTCCGGCGCGGATTTGCTGAACACTTCCAGCACCTTGTGAAGCACGGTCCCGCGCAACAGCGCATCGGGCGAAGGATGCAGCGAATTAAGCTTGCGCAACCCAAGCACATATTTCGCGTAAATCTCGTAAGGGTCGCGGATCAGGCGGCTGATCGCGGTCACAGGCAATAGGCGCGGCCGGGCCGCGACAGGGGGCGCGGGTGCAGGGCGCGGGGCGGGCAAATCAGCGGGCAGATGGTCGAAATGCGCGTCAAATACCTCGGCCATGGCCAGCCAGTGCTGGCCGCGCGCGCGCATCCCGTCCAGCGCGGCGACCCCCTGTTCCGGCAAACCGTTCAGCAGATTGGTCAGGCGGTTGAGCCAGCGCGAGGGCACGGTCTGCGCTTCCGCATCGCGTGTGGCGCGCGACAGCACCACCTCGCGCGCGGCAATCGCCTGCTGGAAGTCATGCGCGGACAGCCCGATCTGGCGTTCGGGCAACAAAAGCCCGGCATCGGCGCGCATCCGGCGGTTCAGCCAGGGGTCGGGCTCCGGGGTCTTGGGCCAGATCCCTTCGTTCAGCCCGGCTAGGATCACCAGATCAGCGCCTTGCACCCGCGCTTCCAGAGTGCCCCAGATCATGATGCCGGGATGGGCGGCGA
>SKRP01000134.1 GCA_007118445.1 Natronohydrobacter sp. | reverse complement strand
CGCGGGCCGCGCGCATCTTTGCGGTCATGACGGGCATATGGCGATTCTCGCCGGGCTGGGCCTGTGGCTGGCGCGCAACCCACCCCGGACCGGACAGGTGATCCTGCTGTTCCAGCCTGCCGAGGAAACAGGTGCGGGCGCGCGCGCTGTGCTGGCCGATCCGCGCTTTGATGAATTGCAGCCCGACTGGGCCTTTGCGCTGCACAATATGCCGGGCATGGCGCTGGGCAGTCTTGCGGTTGCGCCGGGGGTGGCGAGCTGCGCCTCGGTCGGCTGGCACCTTGCCTATGCGGGCCGCACCGCCCATGCTGCGCAGCCCGAAACCGGCCTGTCGCCTGCCGGGGCGCTGTCTGCGCTGATGGCGGCGCTCGCGCCGTTTGCGCAGCCTGGGCCGATGGGACCGGGTTTCCGGCTGGCGACCCTGTGTCATCTGAATATGGGTCTGCCCGCTTTCGGCATTGCTCCGGGCACCGCCGAAGCGCGCGTGACCCTGCGCGCCCATGATGACGAGGGCCTTTCGCGTTTCGAGGCCGAATTGCTGGACCAGCTTTACGCAACAGGCGGGATCCGCCCGGAAATCTGCCGACACGACCATTTCCACGCCACTGTCAATCACCCGGATGCCACAGCGCATCTGCGTGACGCGCAACAGGCGCTGGGCCTGCCTGCAGGTCGGCTTGCCCTGCCGATGCGCCCCTCAGAGGATTTCGGGGCCTTCAGCCGCACAACCCGCACTGCGCTGTGCTTTCTGGGCGCGGGCACCGGACATCCCGCGCTGCACGATCCGGCCTATGACTTCCCGGATCAACTGATCGCCCCTGCTGTGGCGCTGTTTGTGCAGACGCTGCTGCAATGTCAGGGCGGTGCCGACATCACGTCTCACGCAAGGCGCGCCTGAAATAGGCCGTCAGCGGCGCGGTCAGGTAGCTGATCGGGCGGCGCAGGTCGGTCTGAAAGAATACTTCCACTGGCAGGCCGGGCTGGATCATGCCCGGATCAAGCGCCGCCAGACTGTCCGCGTCCAGCTTCAACTCGGCACGATAATGCGGCGGTATCTGCGGATCATCGGCAAAAACATCAGCCGACACATGCATCACCTGTGCGAAAATCTGTGGTGTGTTGCGCATCGCACGTCCCGAGAGATAGACCAGCGCGGTCTGTCCGGGGCGGATCTGATGCGCGGCAGCAGGGGGCAGTCGTGCGATGATCACCACAGCGCGATCATCCGGCACGATATGCAGGGCCGTTTCGGCTGGTCGCAACACCGCACGGGGGGTTGTAACCTGCAAGCCATAGACCATCCCGGCGACCGGAGCGCGCAATTCCGTGGCGGCGATCCTGTAACGCAGGTTCTGTTTGCGTTCGGCCAGTTCCAGCAACTGCGCGCTGATGTCGCGCAAGGCTTGCTCGACCTCTTCGCGATGCTGGGACGCAAGCAAGCGGATCTGCTGTCGGGTTTCCGCATCGCGTTCAGCAGCGGCTGCGCGTGCGGCCAGCAAGGCCCCGAGCTCGCCATCGATGCGCGCCAGTTCGCGCTCCAGCGCCAGGCCGCGCGCAGCCTGGGTCAGGCCGCGCGCCTGAAGCGCTGCCTGTGTGTCGCGTTCCTCCATGGTGAGCGCGCGCTGGCGCTCCAGCGCGGCCAGCTGCGCATTCAGCCCCTCGATCTGCGCCGCGATCTGAAAGCGACGCTGTTCCAGTTGCGCGCGCAGGGCCGCCATGTTTTCGCGGCGGGCAAGAAGCAAGTGCTGCTGCCCGTCGATAACCTGCTGATATGCCGCGCCCGCCTGCTGCAGCGCCGGGCTCAGCCGGAGCCGGTCCTGCCCGTCGCGCTCGGCCTGCAACCGTGCTTGCCGGGCCAGCAATTCGACCCGATGCGCGTCGAGAATGGCTAGCTCGGAGCGCGGCTGCGCGGCGTCGAGCCGGAGCAAGACGCTGCCTGCCGTGACCGACATCCCCTCATGGACAAGGATCTCGGCCACGCTGCCGCCCTCGGGGTGCTGGACGATCCGGCGCTGACCCTCCACCTCGATCTGGCCGGGCGCGATGACCGCGCCTGCGATCTGAGCGCCGACGGCCCAGCCGCCAAAGCCGAAGGCGAACATGATGAGCACCAACAGCGCGCGGCGCAACGGGGCACGGGCCGAGAATGTCTCTGGCGGGGTCATGGTCCTGCCTCGAGACGCTGCAATTCCCATGGGTAGGGCTGTGGCCGTGGGGCGGAGGGCACGCGCGGCCGCTCGCGCAGCAGGTCAGTTGCGTTCTGCGTCGTGGCAGGCAGCACTTTCCCGACCGGGCCAAAACCGGCCATGCTACCGCGATCAAGCCGCAACAGCAGGTCGCATTCGGCCAGAACCGACGGATGATGCGCCATGATCAGCACACAGGCACCGCGTTTGCGGGCGCGGCGAATGGCCGTGTTCAGGATCCGCAGGCCAGGCTCGTCCAGATGGGTGTCCGGTGCATCGAGCACGAGAAGTGCAGGGTCATCAAAAAGTGCACGTGCAAGCGCGATGCGCTGCATCTGCCCGCCGGACAGACCGTTGCCGTCGGCACGCAGCACTGTCGCATAGCCCTTTGGCAAGGACAGTATCATCTCATGCGCGCCGGCCTGCTGCGCGGCGGCAATAATGCGATCATCCTTCGCCTGGGGATCGAACCGGGCGATATTGTCGCGCAGATTGCCATCAAACAGCCGCAGTTGTTGCGGCAGATAGCCGATGACCCGCCTGCGCAGGTCAGGGTCATACTGGTCAAGCCGGGCCCCATCAAGGCGGATCTCGCCCATGTCGGCGGGAAACGCGCCGCAAAGCACTGCGGCCAGCATGGATTTTCCTGCGGCTGTGGGCCCGATGACAGCCATGCACTGACCCGGGGCGAGGCTGAAGCTGATATCGCGCAGCACGGCCTTGCGCGGTCCGCCCGCATCGGGCGCGCGCAGCCCCAGCCCGGCAACTTCCAGCGCCGCTTTCGGCTGTGACAACAGCACCAACGGAGCCGAGGTGGCGGCGCTTTGCAAGAGCACCCGCAGCCGCTGCAACGCGGCCCGCGCGGCCTGGACCTGCGGCCAGCCGCTGACAAGCTGGTCGAGCGGGGCGAGGGCGCGGCCCAGGATGATTGTCGCCGCCACCATTGCGCCGGGCGAGAGTGTGCCTTGTAACACCAGCAAAGCCCCTGCGGCCAGCAGGGCCGATTGCAGAAACAGCCGCAGTGTGCGGGTGGCGGCGGAAAACCGACCAGTGTGATCAAGCGCGCTCAGACCCTTGCGCAGAGTGGTTTCGCGCATCTGCTGCCAGCGCCCGAGCGCATTCTCGCGTATGCCCAGCGCCTGCATCTGCCCAGCATGATCGGCGATCTGCCGCGCAAGGGTGTCGGCCTGCTGGCTGCTCTGCGTGCCCGCCCCGGCAAGCGCGCGGCCCAGCGCGTGGCCTGCCCCGCCGATCAGCACGAGGGTCAGCGCCGCCCCCAATGCGAACAGCCCCAGCAGCGGATGCAACAGGGCGATGACCCCGATGAAGAGAATGACCCAGGGGAAATCGAACAGCGCCATGAAGACAGGGGCGCTGGCGGTTTGCTGCACCAGCGCCAGGTCCTGTGGCGCGCGGGCGGCTGCAGCCGGGTCGCTGCCGCGCCGCGATGACAGGCGCAGGGCTGTTTCGAAAACCGGGCGGTCGAGCCGGTGTTGCAATTGCGCCCCCAGCCGGGCCGCGATGCGCGCGCGGGCGTGATCGAGCAGGCCGAAAACAGCATAGAGAAAGCCCACAAGGACCAGAAGCACGATCAGCGTGGCTTGAGACCGGCTGGACAGGACACGGTCATAGATCTGCAGCATGAAAACCGGGCCTGTCAGCATCAGTAGATTTGTCACGATACTGATCCCGGCGATGGCCCAGAGCAATTGTCGCTGTGGCGCAGTCAGCAGGCTTGCCTGCGACAGGCTGGGAGGGACATGGGCTTTCGACCCGGACATGGCGATTCCGGCAGTTGCATGAGAGTTGCATCTGACCCTATCGGGCAAGAGTTACGAAATTGCTTATCACCGGCCTGTGTCTGGCGGGCCCTGAGGACCGACAGGAAGTCAGCCTCTGTCAGGCGGTTGACAGAGGATGTATCCAAGGCGGCGGGGCTTGCCCCTGCCGGTGTTCCGGGGCCGGCGATTTGCCATGCGCTGCGCGCCCGGCTCAGGCCTGGTCCGGGGCCGCGCGCGCCACCCTGCGTTCAAGTTGCGGATAGAGTGCTGCCAGAAACAGCCCACGGAGCAGATTGAGCAGCATCAGCCCCGACCAGAGCGCCGCATTGCCCCAGACCGGCACTGCGAGCCACAGAAAGAGCGCATAGATCGCCACTGCCAGCAGCACAGTGTTGCGCATCTCGCGCGTGCCGGTCGCGCCGATGAAAATGCCGTCAAACATATAGGCCCCAACGCCCAGCAGGCAGAGCGCGACCACGAAGGGCAGGAAATCGCGCGCGGCCAGGCGCACCTCGGGCGCGGTGGTCATGATATCGATCACCAGCGGCCCCAAGGCCCAGAACCCAAGCGCCATGAGCACTGATGCGCCCACTGCCCAGAGGGACGCCTGCAGGCTGGCCGCGCGCATCCCCACGACCGAGGCCGCGCCGACATATTGCCCGACCAGCGCCTCGGCGGCGAAGGCGAACCCGTCCAGTGCGTAGGCTGTGACCATCAGGAATTGCCACAGGATCTGATTGGCGGCGAGTTCGACATCGCCAAACCCGGCCGAGACGAACAGAAACCCGGTCATCGCCGCTTGCAGCGCAATCGTGCGCAGCATGATGTCGGAATTGACCACCCACATGCGCTGCAGTTTGGCCCGGTCAAAGACCCGCGCCCAGTCGCGCCATTGCGCGCCCGAAAACGCTGCGCGGCACAGCCACAGGCCCAGCCCCAATGCCGTGAGTTCCGCAATCAAAGTGGCAATCGCGACCCCCTGCACACCCCAGCCCAGCCCCAGCACGAACCACAGATCAAGCGCGATATTCAGCCCGTTCATCCACAACTGCAGCACCAGCACCCCGCGCGTGCGTTCCGTGGCGATCAGCCAGCCATTGACCGCATAAAGCGCAATCGTTGCAGGCGCGCCCCAGATGCGGATGGCTAGGTAGTCGCGGGCAAGCGTCTCGACCTCGGGGCTGGCGGGTGCGATGCGGAAGGCGGCCCATGTGATCGCAGCCTGCCCCAGCACCATGACGGCCCCGGCGGCCAGCCCGATCATCACCCCGCGCGTCAGGATCGCGCCGCTTTCCGCCAGATCGCCCGCGCCAGTGGCCTGCGCCACCAGACCCGTGGTCCCCATGCGCAGAAAGCCGAAAATCCAGTAGATCGAGGCCAGAATGATCGCCCCCAGCCCCACTGCGCCAATCGGGGCCGCAGCCCCCATCTGCCCGACAACGCCGGTATCCACCGCCCCCAGCAGCGGGACCGAGATATTCGCGAGCACGATCGGCACCGCGATTTTCAGGATGCGCCGGTGGCTCGGGGCGGTCTCAGCCATCCTTGCGTTGCGGCATCAGGAAATGGCCGGTCGCCTGCGCAAACAGACGCGCGCGATTGTCTTGCCAGGCCTCGACATGCACAGAGGCATAGCGTCGGCCCGAGCGGTTGACGCGGGCCCGGGCATAGGCATCGCGCGGCAGGCCAGTGCGCAGGTAATCGACTGTGAAATCGATGGTTTTCGGCAGTCGGGGCAGGTTGTCGGTCATCGAGTCAAGCGCCAACCGGCCCGATTCCAGATCATCCCAGAGCATTGCCCAGCTCAGCTCGATGATCGCGGTGACCTCGAGGAACGAGGCCGTGACCCCGCCATGGATCGCAGGCAGGATCGGGTTGCCGATCAGCTTGTCGTCATAAGGCAGGACCGCTGTCAGCTCATCGCCATGGCGCTCAAACCGGATACCGAGAAACCCCGCATAGGGAATGGCCCCCACCAGCGCCCCCAGCGCAGTGTCGCGACGGTGTTTCAACTGCTGGACAGGTTCGGGCGCTTTCATGGCTGCTCCTTGCGGTCGAAGGTGAAGGCCCCTGTCGCTGTGGCCACGGGGTTGGCGCTGTCCTCGTCATGGGCGGTCGCGCGCACGAAGGCCACGCGGCGCGTGACATGATAGCATTCCGCCCGCCCTGTGATCCGCTGGCCCGGCGTGGCCGCGCGCATGTAGTCGATGCGCAGATCAATCGTTGCTGTGCCCGACGCGCCGGGATAGGACAGCACGGCTGCGCCGCCGCAGGTATCCATCAGCGCCGAAACTGCGCCGCCATGAATGACCCCGGTCGCCGGATCCCCGACAAAGCGCGCGTCCCAATCCATCGAAATCTGTGCATGCCCTTCGCCAATGTGATCGAGCCGCATGCCAAGCGCCCGTGCGAAGGGCAGGGCGTTGATGAAATCCTGTGGGTCAAGCTCTGGCATCCGGTGGCCCTTTCCTGCAGCTTTTGCCGTATCTGCGCCTGAAATGGTGGGAATGGCAAGGCAGCTTGCGCGAATTGCATCTGCCAGCGCGGCGGATTAGCATGTGCTTGCCGCGATATCGGGGAGCAGCGCAGCCATGAGCGATAACCGTCTGAGTTTCAAGGAAATGTGCGCGAAGTTCGATGTCACGCCGCGGACCCTGCGCTACTATGAGTATATCGAATTGCTGCAGCCTGAAAAGGAAGGGCGCAACCGCTTCTATACTCCGCGCGAAGTGGCGCGGATGACGCTGATCATGCGCGGGCGCAGATTCGGTTTCAGCCTGGAAGAAATCCGCCAATGGCTTGAAATCTATCAGAAAGAAGGCACTGAGCCGCAGCTGCGCGCCTGGCTTGCCATGGCGGACCGGCAGCTTGTCGCGCTGCGCGAACAGGCGCGCGAGCTGGAACTGACCATCGCCGATCTGGAAAAACTGCGCGCCGAGGCGGCGGAATTGCTGCCAAAGACCTGAGAAACGCAACGTCGCCGGAATTTCTGACGTTGCGTTTAACTTTACGTTCACGTCAAGATGCATATCTTCCCTGTCAGACGCATTGGCCCGCCCTGCGCCCCTGTTCGGAGGTATGCAACATGCCCAAAGACACCAAGACCATCCGCGAGATGTGCGCCGAATTCGGCGTTACTCCGCGCACTTTGCGCTTCTATGAAGCCAAGGAATTGCTGTCCCCGCATCGTGACGGGCAGCACCGGCTGTTCACGCGCCGCGATCAGGCGCGGCTGAAACTGATCCTGCGCGGGAAGCGCTTCGGGTTCAGCCTGGAAGAAATCCGCCAGCTTCTGGAAATGTATGACCGCGACGACAGCGAATTGAAGCAGTTGCGCAAGACCTATGACATCGCTCGCGCGCGTCTGGCCGATATGGAGCGCCAGCGCGATGAGCTGACCGAAGCGATTGCCGATCTGAAACAGGAACTCGCCTGGGGCGAAGGCGTGCTGCGACAGGCCGACCGCCCCAAGGCCGCAGAATAACGGCGCATTGCGTCAGGATTTACGGGAGAGAAACCATGCCAAGCTATACAGCCCCCACCAAGGACCTGCATTTCGTTCTGCATGATCTGCTACAGGTCAGCGCGTCAGACGTGCCGGGATATGGCGATCTGGAGGCGGATTTCACCTCGGCGGTGATCGAGGAAGCGGCGAAACTGGCGCAAGACGTGCTCGCGCCGTTGAATGCCGTTGGTGACAGCCAGGGCTGCCGGCTGGAAAACGGCGTGGTCTACACGCCCGAAGGGTTCAAGGCCGCGTTCGAGCAGATCAAGGCCGGGGGCTGGAACGGGCTGGATATTCCGGAAGATTTCGGCGGCCAGAATCTGCCCTATCTGATGGGCTCGGCGGTGGGCGAGATTTTTGTGTCAGCCAACATGGCGCTGAACATGTATCAGGGTCTGACGCATGGCGCGATTTCGGCGATCCTCGCGCATGGCTCGGACGACCAGAAGGCGACATATCTGCCCAAGATGGTCGCGCTCGACTGGACCGGCACGATGAACCTGACCGAGCCGCATTGCGGGACGGATCTGGGCATGATGCGCACCAAGGCCGAACCCTCGGGCGATGGCAGCTACAAGATCACCGGGCAGAAGATCTTCATCTCGGCGGGCGATCACGACATGGCCGAGAATGTCATCCATCTGGTGCTGGCCAAGGCACCGGGCGGGGGCGAGGGCACCAAGGGCATCTCGCTGTTCATCGTGCCGAAATTCATGGTCAATGAAGATGGCAGCCTTGGCGCGCGCAACGCGGTCTCGGTCGGCAAGATCGAAGAGAAGATGGGCATCCACGGCAATTCGACCTGCGTAATGAATTATGACGGTGCGACCGGCTATCTGATCGGCGAGTTGCACAAGGGTATGCGCGCCATGTTCACCATGATGAATGAGGCCCGCATCGGTGTCGGCCTGCAAGGCTATGCGCAGGCCGCTGTGGCCTATGAGAATGCGCTGGCTTACGCTGTGGACCGTCTGCAGGGGCGCGATGTGACGGGTGTGAAAAACCCCGATGGCCCGGCCGATCCGCTGATCGTGCACCCCGATATCCGGCGGATGCTGATGGACCAGAAGAGCTTTGTTGAGGGCGCGCGCGCTTTCACGCTCTGGGGTGCCAGCCTGATCGACCGCGCGCACCGGATGGGCGACAAGGATGCGGACGGGCTGATCTCGCTGCTGACCCCTGTGATCAAGGGCTTCCTGACCGACAAGGGCTTCGAGATGTGCGTTCAGTCCCAGCAGGTCTATGGCGGGCATGGCTATATCGAGGAATGGGGCATGTCCCAATTCGCGCGTGATGCCCGGATCGCCATGATCTACGAGGGCGCGAATGGCGTGCAGGCGCTCGATTTGGTGGGCCGAAAGCTCGCGCAGGATGGCGGCAAGCATGTGATGGCATTCTTCGAGTTGGTAAAAACCTTCCTGAAGGAAAATGAAGGGGACGCGCGGCTGGAGGGCTTCCTCGTCCCGCTCAAGGCTGCGTCGAAAGACCTGCAGGCGGCGGGCATGTATTTCATGGAACGCGGCATGAAATCGCCCAATGACGCCCTGTCCGGATCGAGTGATTTCATGCATCTCTTTGGCCATGTCTGCCTGGGGCTGATGTGGGCGCGCATGGCGAAAGCGGCCTATGCGGCGCTGGATGGCGGGGCGTCAGACCGGGATTTCCTTGATGCCAAGATCGCCACCGGGCGCTACTATATGGCCCGCCAATTGCCTGCGACCGCAATGCATCTGGCCCGGATCCAGAGCGGTGGCGACACTGTCATGGCACTCGGCGCAGAGCAGTTTTGATCGCATAAACAGGGGCCGGATCAAACCGGCCCCTTGACCAATATGAGGACTGACCATGCCCAAACGCTTCCGCCTGACCCGCCGTTTCAATGTCGCCATGACCGAAGACGGTTTTCGCCGCCTGCGCCGCTTCGCGCAAGAAGCCGGGTTGGACGAGGGCGAGGCGCTGTCCTTTCTTTTCGAGAATTTCGAGTCCGTGACAGATGCGGACAATCTCGGACACAGGTTGCGGTTGTTCAATTCCGAGCTTGAGGCGCGCAAGAAATGAACGCGGGCCGCCTTCGGCGAGAGTATTTGGGGCAAGATGAAACAGGCAATGCGCCCTGCCCCTCGGCACCCGGCGTCATCAGGACAGGGCGGCTTCACCTTGCGCGGTCATCGGCTCTCCAGCCTGTACCGCATCTCCGAAGATAGCAGCTTAACCTTAATGCTTGGTGAAGACCCCATGTTTCATCTTGCAAAAAATACTCAAACACTTCGGTTGCGTCCGCATGTGACGCGGCTGGCGAGAGACAGAAAGACTGACCCGAAACGGGAGGGAACGAGATGAGTGAAGCATATATTTTCGACGCGATCCGCACGCCGCGCGGCAAGGGGCGCGCTGATGGCAGCCTGCATGAGGTGACAGCGGTGCGTCTCTCGGCGGGCGTCTTGAATGCCCTCAAGGCGCGCAATGATCTGGACACGGTGGCGATCGAGGATGTGATCTGGGGCAATGTAACCCAGGTGGGCGAGCAGGGCGGGTGCCTTGCGCGGACCGCCGTGATGGCGTCGGATTTCGACGAGCAGGTGCCGGGGCTGGCGATCAACCGGTTCTGCGCATCTGGAATGGAGGCCGTGAATATTGCTGCCAATCAGGTGCGCGGTGGGGCTGGCATGGCCTATGTCGCAGGCGGGGTAGAGATGATGAGCCGCGTCGCGATGGGCTCGGACGGGGCGGCGGTGGCGGTCGATCCCTCGGTCGCGATGGAGCGCTATTTCGTGCCCCAGGGGATAGCGGCGGATATTATCGCTACGGAATACGGTTTCACCCGCGACATGGCGGATGCGCTGGCGGTCGAGAGCCAGAAGCGCGCGGTCACGGCTTGGGAAGAGGGTCGCTTTGCGCGCTCAGTGGTTCCGGTCACGGATATCAACGGGCTGACCATTCTGGACCGCGATGAGTACATCCGCCCCGGCACAGATATGCAGAGCCTTGGCGGTCTGAAACCGGCCTTCAAGGATATGGGCGAGGTGATGCCCGGTTTCGACAAGATCGCGCTCATGAAATATCCACATCTTGAACATATCGAACATATCCATCATGCAGGCAATTCCTCGGGCATTGTCGATGGCGCGGCGGGGGTTCTGATCGGCTCGAAAGAGTTTGGTGAGAAATATGGTTTGAAACCAAGAGCAAGGATCAAGGCCACAGCCAAGATCGGCACCGACCCGACGATCATGCTGACCGGCCCCGTGCCTGCCACAGAAAAGATCCTGCGCGACAGCGGGATGCAGATTTCCGATATTGATCTGTTCGAAGTTAATGAAGCTTTCGCCTCGGTCGTATTGCGCTTCATGCAGGCTTTCGATGTCGACAGCGACCGCGTGAATGTGAATGGCGGGGCGATTGCGATGGGCCATCCGCTGGGGGCCACGGGCGCGATGATCATCGGCACGCTGCTTGACGAGCTGGAACGCACGGGCAAGGGCACCGGGCTTGCGACGCTGTGCGTGGCCTCGGGCATGGGTGCGGCCACGATCATCGAGCGCGTGTAAGGGGAGGCAAGGACAATGACCGATTTTCACTATTCCACCGATGCTGACGGGATTGCCACGATCTCCTGGGACATTCCGAACAAATCGATGAATGTGCTCTCGATGGAGGGGCTGGCCGAGCTTGAGGCGCATATTGACACCGCGCTGGGCGAT
This sequence comes from Natronohydrobacter sp., assembly GCA_007118445.1. GTDB lineage: Bacteria > Pseudomonadota > Alphaproteobacteria > Rhodobacterales > Rhodobacteraceae > Roseinatronobacter. The sequence goes on along the minus strand of SKRP01000134.1, from coordinate 38,816 downwards.
GACGCCGTAAAGGGGGTGATCATCACTTCCGGCAAGTCTGATTTCGCAGGCGGCATGGATCTGAATGTCATCGCGAAGATGAAGGAAATGGCGGGCGATCAGCCGGAAAAGGGGCTGTTTGACGGGATCATGTCGATGCACCGGACCCTGCGCAAGATCGAGCGCGCGGGCATGGACCCCAAGACGCTGAAAGGCGGCAAGCCGATTGTGGCCGCGCTGCCCGGCACGGCGCTGGGGATCGGGCTGGAAATTCCGCTCGCTTGCCATCGCATTATCGCGGCGGATAATCCGAAAGCCAAGATCGGCCTGCCCGAGATCATGGTCGGCATTTTCCCCGGCGCAGGTGGCACCACGCGGCTGGCGCGCAAGCTCGGCGCGATGGGGGCCGCGCCCTTCCTGCTGGAAGGCAAGCTGTCGGAGCCGAAGAAGGTGAAAGCGGCCGGGATCATTGACGAAGTGGTGCCGGGCGACGAGCTTCTGGCGCGCGCTAAAGAGTGGGTATTGGGCGCGAAAGATGCTGATCTGGTCAAGCCCTGGGATGCCAAGGGCTACAAGATGCCTGGTGGCGCGCCCTATCATCCGGCCGGGTTCATGACCTTCGTGGGGGCCTCGGCCATGATCAACGGCAAGACGCAGGGCGTCTATCCGGCGGCCAAGGCGCTCTTGTCAGCGGTCTATGAGGGCGCGCTGGTGCCCTTCGACACGGCGCTGAAGATCGAGGCGCGCTGGTTCGTCAATGTGCTGATGAACCCGTCCTCCAGCGCGATGATCCGCTCGCTTTTCATCAACAAGGAAGCGTTGGAGAAAGGCGCGAACCGGCCCAAGGTGGAAGATGAAAAGGTCGCCAAGCTGGGGGTGCTGGGCGCAGGCATGATGGGCGCGGGCATCGCCTATGTCGCCGCGAATGCCGGGATCGAGGTGGTGCTGATCGATGCGGAACAAGCCGCAGCCGAAAAGGGCAGGGGCTATGCCGAGGGTATCCTCGACAAGGGCATGAAGCGCGGCAAGGTGAGTGAGGCGAAAAAGGCCGAAGTGCTGGGCCGGATCACCCCCACGACGGATTACGCGGCGCTGAGTGGCTGCGATCTGGTCATCGAGGCCGTGTTCGAGGACCCGAGGGTCAAGGCCGAGGTCACGGCCAAGGCCGAAGCGGCAATCCCGGAAAATGCGATTTTCGCGACCAACACCTCGACCCTGCCGATCAGCGATCTGGCGAAAGCCAGCGCGCGCCCCGAGCAGTTCATCGGTATCCACTTCTTCAGCCCGGTCGACAAGATGCTGCTGGTCGAGATCATTCGCGGCCAACAGACCGGCGACCGTGCCGTCGCCAAGGCGCTCGATTTCGTGCGCCAGATCCGCAAGACGCCGATCGTGGTCAATGATGCGCGCTTCTTCTACGCCAATCGCTGCATCATCCCTTACATCAACGAAGGGATGCGCATGGTGCGCGAAGGTGTCGCGCCGGCGCTGGTCGAGAATGCTGCGAAACTGATGGGGATGCCGCTGGGCCCGCTGCAGCTGGTCGATGAGACCTCGCTCGATCTGGGGGCCAAGATCGCGAAAGCCACGCGCGCGGCGATGGGCGATGCCTATGCTGATGGCGATGTCGATGAGGTGGTGTTCTGGATGGTCGCGCAGGGCCGTCTGGGGCGCAAGACTCAGGCCGGGTTCTACAGCTATGACGAGAAGGGCAAGCGGCAGGGCCTTTGGGACGGGCTGGCACAGCAATTCCCGACTGCCGAAGATCAGCCCGACCTGATCGAAGTGCAGCACCGGTTGATGTTCGCCCAGGCGCTGGAGGCCGTGCGCGCGCTGGAGGAGGGCGTGCTGACCGATATCCGCGAGGGCGATGTCGGCGCGATTCTGGGCTGGGGTTTCGCGCCCTGGTCGGGCGGGCCGTTCTCCTGGCTGGATATGCTGGGTGCAGCCTATGCGGTGGACACCTGCGACAGGCTCACCGCGCGCTTCGGGACCCGTTTCGAGGCCCCGCAGCTGTTGCGTGATGCCGTCGGGAAAGAGGCGGGCTTTTACGCCAGCCGGCTTTCCAACGCGGCATAGGTGTCATCGATAGTGCTTTCCACAAAGGCAGCATATTCTGGCTTGGGCCAGGTCCCGATCAGGCGCCGCAGCTGAATCTGGGACAGGCGGTGGTATCTTTCCTCGCCTGTTTCCTCCGCAGATTTGAGCGGCGACAACTCGCTGGCCGTATTCGAGACCGCAAGCAGACCGCCATTGCTGTGCAGGATTTGCTCGCGCTCGAAACCCAGCATCACGACAGTGATGGGCTGGTCGAAAGCGGTCTTGGTGATGCGCTGGTAGCCTTCCAGCATATGGGCCGGGATCACGACGAAAGGATCGCCGTAAAGCTCTTCGGCCGCGTCGATTTCGACAATCACTTCCTGCATCGGCAGAATCCGCATCGGACGACGGTTGCCCAGCGCGCCTTTGGGCACCGACATGAGCATGGCCTTGCGGTCCGGAATGACCCTTGGGTCGATTTTGACAGTCTGAACATCCGTCACGCGCTGATGGCCATGATCGAAGGTCATCACCACATCGCCGGGCATGATCACACCGGCCTGCCGCCAGCCCTGATCCGTGGCAATCAGCGTTTCGGCCAGAAAACCGTTCTCGCGCAATCTGGTCATCCTGGCCCAGGGCAGGGCCGCGTCATAGCTCTGGTGCTCGATCTGTTTCTGGATCGTGTCGAAACTGCAGGAACGCGCAGCGAAACCCTTTACTGAAGAAGCGATATCGAACATGGTCATTCCTTTCTTCAGTGGACTGACAGGGCGTTTCGCCCCCTTGGTCCATTGCCTGTGATCGTGAGTTAACTAATGTGAAGCGGCGCAAACGGGGAAAGACTTGGGTATTTTCTGGGCGCGCAACTTTTTGTTGCATGCGACATGGGTCATGCTGAACTGTGGCGGCAGGCGCATGACAGGATGACGCCTGCGGGGATTCGTGAATTGAGGGGGGATCAATGGGCTGGCTTTCTGACGAGACCGGTTTGGACAAATGTGCGGCGAATCATGTCGCACTGACACCGCTGTCGCATCTGCGCCGCGCCGCCGATATCTTTGCCACGCGCGAGGCGCTTGTGCAGGGCGCGACGCGCAGGACCTATGCCGAATATGCTGAACGGGTCAGCCGGCTGGCCTCGGGGTTGCGTCTGCGTGGCGTGATGCCGGGGGATGTGGTCTCGACGCTCATGCCCAATATTGCCCCCCATGCCGAGGCGCATTTCGGGGTGCCTGCCTGCGGGGGCGTGCTCAATGCGATCAATACCCGGCTGGATGTGGAAACCGTGCGCTACATCCTGGACCATTCCGGCGCGAAGATCCTGCTTGCGGATACGGATTTTCTGGACCTCGCGCGGGCGGCCTGCGCGGCGCTGGAGCATCCGCCCGAGATCATCGAGGTCGCCGACCGCGAATCAGGCTTTGCCCCCTCGGGCGATTTTACCGAATATGAAGAGCTGCTCGCCGCAGGCGATCCGGGCTTTGACTGGATCATGCCCGAGGATGAATGGGAAAGCCTTGCGCTGAACTATACCTCCGGCACGACAGGCAAGCCCAAGGGCGTGGTCTATCATCACCGCGGGGCCTATCTCTCGACCCTGTCGCAGCCGGTTTCCTGGCGCATGACGCTGTTTCCGCGCTATCTGACCATCGTGCCGATGTTTCATTGCAACGCCTGGTGCCACCCCTGGATGCTGCCAGTGCTGGGCGGGACAATGATCTGCCTGCGCGATGTGACCGCCGAAGGGATTTACCGGGCGATCAGCATTGACGGGGCCACGCATTTCGGCGGTGCGCCCATCGTGCTGCAGACCATCATCAACGCCCCCGACGAGGCGCGGCTGCCCTTCGATCATGTGGTCGAGGTGTTCACCGCCGGGGCTCCGCCGCCCGCGGCAACGCTGGCGGCGATCGAGCCGCTGGGCTTCAATGTCACGCAGGTTTACGGCCTGACCGAAACCTATGGCCCGGATGCCGAATGCCTGTGGCATAGCGGGTTCGATACCCTGCAGGGTGATGACCGCGCCGAGGTCAAGGCCCGCACCGGGATCGCCATGCCCTTCATGGAAGGGCTTTGCGTGATGGATAGCGACAAGATGCAGCCAGTGCCGCGCGACGGGGCATCGCTGGGCGAGATCATGCATCGCGGCAATGGGGTGATGAAAGGCTATTTCCGCAACCCCGAGGCCACGGCGGAGGCGTTTCGCGGTGGCTGGTTTCATTCCGGCGATATCGCGTTTCAGCATCCCGATGGCTATATCAAGATCGCCGACCGGGCGAAGGATATCATCATTTCCGGCGGCGAGAATGTCTCCTCGGTCGAGGTCGAGGGCGTGCTGATGAAACACCCGTCAGTTGCGCTGGCGGCCGTGGTGGCGTTGCCGGACGAGAAATGGGGCGAGGTGCCCTGCGCCTGTATCGAGCTGAAACCCGGCGCGGAATTCAGCGAAGCGGCGCTGATTGCCTTTTGTCGCGAACGGCTGGCCGGGTTCAAGACGCCCAAGCGCGTGCTGGTGATGGAACTGCCCAAGACCTCGACCGGAAAGATACAGAAGTTTGATCTGCGCGCGAAGGTCCGGGCCATGTGATCGCTGGTCTTGCCGCCTGCTCTGATGTAATCTTGCACAAACAAGAAGAAGCAGGCAGGCGGCATGACCGCGCTCGAGAAGTATCGCAAACTGGAAGGCCAGGGGCTCTGGGCACCATCGCAGGACGCCCAGCGCCGCGAGGTGATCGTCAGCTTTGGCGACGCGACGCTGGTGATTTCCGACACCCGCAGCATGAAGCCGCTCAGCCATTGGTCGCTGCCTGCGGTCGAGCGTCTGAACCCCGGCAAGCGCCCGGCATTGTTCAGCCCCGATGGCGGCGGTAGCGAGATCCTCGAATTGCAGGATGACTGGCTGATCGAAGCGCTCAGGACCGTCCAGCGCGCCCTGCGCCCGCCGCGCCCGCTGAGCGCGCGGCTGCGCCTGCCGGTGCTGCTTGGCCTTGCGGCCGTGACCGGGCTGTTGATTGCGCTTCTGGTGCCGCCCGCGCTGGTGGCGCATACGGCCTCGGTCGTGCCGATGGCCAAGCGCGTCGAACTCGGCGAGGCCCTGCGCGCCGATCTTGTGCAGATGGGAGCTGTGGAATGCCGCAGCGATCATGGCGATGCGGCGCTGGCCAGCCTGCAGCGCGCGCTGTTTCAGCAACCTGCGCAGCTTCTGGTGCTCCGGGGTCTGCCGCTGGACGCGCCACGGGTGCAGCCGATCATGGGCCGCTTCTTTCTGATCGATGCCCGGCTTCTCGATGATGCGGCCAGCGCCGAGGCTCTGGCCGGGGCTGTTCTGATGGCCGCTCAGCGCAGTGCCGATCTCGACCCGCTGCGCCCGCTCTTGCGCCATGCTGGCATTCTGGCCACCTTCCGCCTGCTGACCGCTGCCGAACTGCCCGCACCCGCGCTGCAGGGCTATGCGCCCGCCTTGCTGCGCGCATTGCCCGATCCGCCGCAGACCGATTCGCTCATGGAGCGTTTCGCGCGGGTCGCGCTGTCCACCCGGCCTCTTGTCGACAATCCCGCGCCGCTCGATCCTGGCCTCGCGGGCCTCGCCGACGATCTGCGCGCGCTCGACCCGATGGCAGGCGAGCCGCCGCAAACGGCCCTGCTCAGCGACGGGCAATGGGTCAGCCTGCAGAATATCTGCGACAGTTGACCGGAACCAAAAGCGCGCCACCCTGGTTTCATCTTGCCAGAAATACTCAAATACACCGGAAGCGGTCGCAAGCACCATCAGACCTGAAAAACCCCGCCGGAATCCGGCAGGGCGTTCACAACAGACCTGGCGTCAGCAGTCAGCTCAGCCGATGGCGGCCTGTTTCACTTCATCATCGATGAAGGGCACATATTGCGCGAAATTCTCGGCAAACATGCTGACCAGTTTCGCCGCCTGCGCGTCATAGGCGTCTGCATCTTCCCAGGTCCGGCGCGGGTCGAGCAGAACATCGGCCACATCCGGCACCGAAACCGGCACGTCAAATCCGAAATTCGGATCACGCCGGAACTGGACTTCGCGCAGCGAGCCATCCAGCGCAGCCGTCAGCAGCGCCCGCGTCGCCTTGATCGGCATCCGCGAGCCAGTGCCATAGGCCCCGCCGGTCCAGCCAGTGTTCACCAGCCAGCATTCCGACCCGAATTGCGCGATCTTCGCCTGCAACAGCTTGCCATAGACTTCCGGGCGGCGCGGCATGAAGGGCGCGCCGAAACAGGTCGAGAAAGTGGGCTGCGGTTCGGTCACACCCTGTTCGGTTCCGGCCACTTTCGAGGTGAAGCCCGACAGGAAGTGATACATCGCCTGCGCGGGCGTCAGCCGCGCGATCGGGGGCAGCACGCCGAAGGCATCGCAGGTCAGCATGATGATATTCTTCGGAACCCCCCCCAGCGAGGTCGGCGAGGCATTGGAAATCGCCTCCAGCGGATAGGCGACGCGGGTATTCGCGGTCAGGCTGTCATCGCTGAAATCCAGTTCCAGCGTGTCCGGGTCATAGACCATATTCTCGACCACCGACCCGAAACGATGCGTCGTGGCATGGATCTCCGGCTCGGCCTCGGGGTCGAGATTGATGGTCTTGGCGTAGCAGCCGCCCTCGAAATTGAAGATGCCACTATCCGACCAGCCATGTTCGTCATCGCCGATCAGAACGCGCGACGGGCAGGCCGAAAGCGTGGTCTTGCCGGTGCCCGACAGGCCGAAGAACACAGCGGCGTCTTCGGGATCGTCGACCGCGTGATTGGCCGAGCAGTGCATCGGCATCACGCCTTTCTCCGGCAGGATGTAGTTCAGCAGGGTGAAAACCGATTTCTTGTTCTCGCCCGCATAGGCGGTATTGCCGATCAGAATGATCTTGCGCGTCAGATCCAGCGCGATCACGGTTTCCGAGCGGCAGCCATGGCGGGCCGGGTCGGCCTTGAAGCTGGGGCAGTTGATGATGGTGAATTCCGGGTCGAATGTCGCCAGTTCCTCGGCTGCGGGGCGGCGCAGCAGATGGCGGATGAACAGCCCGTGCCAGGCCAGTTCCGTCACCACGCGCACATCCAGCCGGTAGGCCGGGTCCGCACCGCCATAGAGATCCTGCACGAAAACCTCGCGCCCTTTCAGATGGGCAAGCATGTCGTCATGCAGCCGGTCAAAGGCGGCCTGTTCCATCGGCGCGTTGTTTTCCCACCAGATCTTGTCTTCGACCTGTGGGTTGCGCACGACAAACTTGTCCTTGGGTGAACGGCCCGTATGGCTGCCGGTTGCGGCGAGAAACGCCCCGCCCAGACCCAGCCGCCCTTCGCCACGCTGCAACGCTGCTTCGATCAGAGCCGGTTCCAGCAGATTGTAATAAGCCTTCGACACGCCGACAATGCCTTGATCTTCCAAGCGTTTGTTCGGGTTGACGCGGGGTGTGGTCATCGTGACGGCTCCATTTCGCACGTTGTCTCCGGATCTGATCATCTGTTCTGATCAGGATGTCTTGCCGATCGCAAGTCATCTGGCGCGATCCATAATGGTCCAATAACACCACGACTGTGTCGAAGCATAGGCTGTTTCGTGGAGTTAGCGCAATCAGACTGACGTTAGCGCAATATCAGGAAATTCCTGTCACATCATGTGTTGCGGTTTCGCACAGTTCAGCGCGAATCAGCAGGAACACAGCAGCGATTCGCGATAATCAGTTGCGTCAATCCGGGGTTTGGGCAAAGATGTGGCAAAATTAAGGCAGAATTGCCACCCAGAGCAGTCGTAAAGGACAGGCACATGTCGAAGATCGCGTTGGTCGATGATGACCGGAATATTCTGACATCCGTCTCTATCTGTCTCGAGGCCGAAGGCTTCGATGTCGAGACCTATAATGACGGGCAGGCCGCACTGGATGCGTTTAACCGCAAGATGCCGGATATGGCCGTGCTGGACATGAAAATGCCGCGCATGGACGGGATGGAACTGTTGCAACGCCTGCGCCAGAAGACGCAGATGCCGATCATCTTCCTGACCTCGAAGGATGATGAGATCGACGAGGTCTTGGGCCTGCGCATGGGCGCGGATGATTATGTCAAGAAGCCGTTTTCCCAGCGTCTGCTGGTCGAGCGGATCCGGGCCCTGCTGCGGCGCAAGCAGGCAATCGAGGCCGGGCCGGAAGCGGGCGAGGAAGCCAAGATCCTGGTGCGCGGCAATCTGGAAATGGACCCGCTGCGCCATCAGGTGAAGTGGAAAGGCGAGGATGTCACGCTGACCGTGACCGAATTCCTGTTGCTTCAGGCGCTGGCGCAGCGCCCTGGTGTGGTGAAATCGCGTGACCAGCTGATGGATGTGGCCTATGAAGATCAGGTCTATGTCGATGACCGGACCATCGACAGCCATATCAAGCGGTTGCGCAAGAAGATGCGCAGCGTGGATGAGGGGTTCTCTTCGATCGAGACACTTTACGGCATTGGCTACAAATATAACGAAGCATAGGGCCGGGAACGGTCACGGGAACGCCCCTGGCGGCAAAGAGCGGGTGTGGTGGTGCGTACGCAGGGAGCAGCGTCGAGAACGGATATCGTTCTTGGGGATGACTGGGTAGGACCGGGCGATGCGGTCGAAACCGAGGTCCGCGCCTCGCGGGCACGCCGTGGGCTGCTCAGCATTTCCAGCTCACCTCTCGCACGCAAGATCGCCTTGTTCAATCTGGTTGCGCTGGTCATCCTGATCGTCGGAATTCTCTTCACCAATCCGTTCCGCGATTCGCTCTTGCGCCAGCAAGAGGATATGCTCGGAACCAATGTTCAGATCATAGCCCGCGTGATCTCGGCCGGGGGGGATATGGATTCGGCGCGCGCGGCCTTTCAGTCCGGTTTCGCGGTGGATCCGCGCTTCGAGATGCTGCTGGTCGATGCGGATGGCCGGGTTGCAGGCCAGTTCCGGAACCCGCAGCAGTCTGACGCGGATAGCCTGCCGGTCAGATCGACGCCGATCAGCGATGTGCTGCGCGCGATCTGGCTGGGCATGACCTCGCTGACCCCGATTGATCGGGGGGAACCCGAAGCGAATGATTTCCCGAGCGTGGCGCAGGCGATGTTCCTGCGCAATCAGGACGGCGAAATGGCCAGTCACACGCATCAGGACGGGTCCGACGATATGTGGCTGGCCGCGAGCGCGCCGGTCTTTGACGGCGAGCGCTTTGCCGGGGCAGTGTTCCTGCGCCGCGATTCGGCGGATACGGCGCAGCTGATGCGACAGGAACGCGAACAGGTGTTCCAGTTCTTCCTGATTGCCGTGCTGGTCTCGATCGGGCTGAGTTTCGTGCTGGCCTCGACCATCGCCAACCCGCTGGCCGATCTGGCCATGGCCGCAGAATTGGGCAAGCGCCGCGATGCGCGCAAAAGCAAGCCCGGCGCGCGGGTGCGGATCCCGGATCTGTCCGGGCGGCCTGACGAAATCGGCGATCTGTCGCGCGCCATGCGCGGGATCGTAAGTGCGCTTTATGACCGGGTCGAGGCGAATGAACAATTCGCCGCCGATGTGGCGCATGAGATCAAGAACCCGCTGGCCTCGCTGCGCTCTGCGGTGGGCAGTATGCGCATGGCCAAGCGGCCCGACCAGATTCAGCGTCTGCTGGAGGTGATCGAGCATGATGTGCGCCGTCTGGACCGGCTGGTCTCGGATACGTCCAATGCGTCGCGGCTTGACGCGGAACTGGTCAAGGAAGAGCAGGAAGAATTCGATCTGGTGCTGCTGCTCGACAATCTCTGCGAGCATCTTGCGCAGGAAGCCTGCGAAAAAGGCGTCGAATTCATGAAGATACTGCCCGAATCCCCGATCCTCGTCACCGGGCTGGAGGGGCGGCTGGCGCAGGTGTTCGTCAATCTGATCACCAATGCGATCTCCTTTTGCGAAGAAGGCGACGCCGTGCGCGTCTGGGCTCGTCAGCGCGAGGATCGTGTTCTGATCGTGGTCGAGGATACAGGCCCCGGCATTCCGGACAATGCGCTGAAGAAAGTGTTCAAACGCTTCTATTCGGAACGCCCGGTGCAGCAATTCGGCAATCATTCCGGTCTGGGTCTGGCGATCTCGAAACAGATCGTCGAAGCCCATCAGGGCGTGATCTGGGCCGAGAATATCCGCGCCAGGGATGCCGAACCCGACAGCCCGCCGCTGGGCGCGCGTTTCGTGGTCGGTCTGCCGCTGTGAGCGCGGCGGACTGCCTGCATGGCTCGGCAGTGGCATTCGAGCTCTGTGACGGCTGGGCAGGTGTGCTGATCCTCGGGCGCTCGGGTTCCGGGAAATCCGGGCTGGCGCTTGAACTGATCGGGCAGGGTGCGCGGCTTGTCGCCGATGACCAGACCGAATTGCGCCGCGACGGCGATTGCATCCGGCTTTCGGCCCCGGCGGCGCTGCGCGGCCGGATCGAGCTGCGCGGCCTTGGCCTGCTGCGCGTCGCGCCGGTCAGCGGGGTTCCGCTGGTGCTGGTCGTAGACCAGGACAGGCCGGAACCTGTGCGCCTGCCGCCGCGCCATCACATGGAATTGCTGGGACTGCGCTTGCCGCTCCTGAAGACGTGTCCGGACCGGGCCTTTGCAATCGGCGTGGCGTGCTATGTAAAGGCACGACAATGGCAAGACGAGGACCCCTCTGATGTCCCGGCATGACCCCGCTACACAGAATGCCGACCGGCTGGCCGGACCCGGTCCCGCGCCTGAAAAGCTGGTTCTGCTGACCGGGCCTTCGGGTGCCGGGCGCAGCACAGCGCTTCGGGCGCTCGAGGATGTCGGCTTCGAGGCCATCGACAACATGCCGATCCGGCTGGTGCGGCGGCTGGTGGCCGAACCGCTGGAGCGCCCCCTTGCGCTGGTGCTTGATCCGCGCAACCGTGATTTCGCAGTGGACGGGCTGCTGTCGCTGGTCGCAGAACTCGCGGTCTCGCAGCGGTTCGATTTCGAGCTGGTCTATCTGGACTGTTCGGTGCCGCGCCTGATCCACCGCTATTCGGAAACCCGGCGCCGTCATCCGCTCAGCCCGGAAGGTGCCCCGCGCGAGGGGATCGCGCTCGAGGCAGAGCTGTTGCGCCCGGTCCGCCAGCGTGCGGATATGCTGATCGATACCGGGCAGATGACACCGCATGATCTGCGCGCGCGGCTGCACGAACTGTTTGCCGCCCCGGATCACGCTGCGATGCGCGTCTGGGTTGAATCCTTTTCCTACAAGCGCGGCCTTCCGGCCGGGGCGGATCTGGTCTTTGACTGCCGTTTCCTGAACAACCCGCATTGGCAACCCGGCTTGCGCGCGCTGACAGGCCGGGATGCGGCAGTTGTCGAATTCATCAACATGGACCCGCGCTGCAGCGCGTTTTTCCGCCGGGTTCGCGATCTGGTTGAAAGCTTGTTGCCGGAATACGCGCATGAGGGGAAATCGCAGGTCTCGATCAGCTTCGGATGCACGGGCGGGCAACACAGATCGGTGGCTCTGGCAGAAAAACTGTCAAATGCACTTGTGCAAGCGGGATGGCAGGTGTCTAAACGGCACAGGGAACTGGAACGGACCGCGGCGCAGGCCGTGGATGAACAAAGCGGATAGATCGTCACGTGATCGGGATCGTGATCGTTGCCCATGGAGGACTGGCGCGCGAATATCTCGCAGCCATAGAGCATGTGATCGGCAAACAGGCGGGCATGGCCGCGATTTCCATCGAATATGATCATGACCGTTCTGCAAAACAGGCCGAGATTGCAGCCGCTGCGGATGCGGTCGATGAGGGCGCGGGCGTCGTTGTGGTAACTGATATGTTTGGCGGATCGCCGTCGAATCTGTCCATGCCTGCCTGTGCCGGTCCGGAGCGGCGTATTCTTTACGGTGCCAATCTGCCGATGCTGATCAAACTGGCGAAATCGCGCCAGCTTGGTCTGGAAGAGGCGACAACGGTCGCGTTGGAAGCCGGGCGCAAGTATATCAATTCCATCGAAATCAGCCGCTAGGGCGGATATCAGGGCGTAGTATGACCGAAATCGAATTGCACATCATCAATGAGAAGGGCCTGCATGCGCGGGCTTCGGCGAAATTTGTCGAAGTGGTTGAGGCGCATGAGGCGACAGCGGAAGTGATGAAGGACGGCATGAGCGTCCCGGGCGATTCGATCATGGGGCTTCTGATGCTCGCGGCCTCGCGCGGCACATCGATCCAGGTGCGCACCAGAGGCGCGCAGCATGCCGAGCTGGCCCGCGCGCTGGTAACGCTTGTCGAGGATCGTTTTGGCGAAGGCATGTAGCGTCGCGCCCGTCACGGCGGGATTCAGCCGGTATTTTCTATTTCATTTTCAATAACCTGGTTTGATCACGTTCTGCTCCTGTGAACGTGAGCGCGGGCAGGCTTAATCCACGCCCTGCGCAGCCTTATTCTATGGCGTGTGTGTGACCATGTCCGGTCCCCGGATGATCGGTTGGTCTGATACGCAGGGTTCAAGGATGTTTGAACCATCTGAAACAGGAGCATGATGGATATGACAAGGATACTCGCATTTGCCGCCGCAGCCGCCATGGTTGCGACCGGTGCAGCAGCCGGCAGCGGCTCGAAATCCGCCCCGGCCCCGTCGGAGCCGGTGATTCAGCCGCCTGCCGCGCCAGTGGCCGCACCTCGCTTTGACTGGACCGGGGGCTATGCTGGTGCAGCTCTGGGCTTCGGGCGTATGTCGCTGGACGGCGGCAATCGCGGAACCTCTGCCGCCGGTGGTCTCTTTGCTGGTTACCGCCTCGATATGGGCGATGCCGTGATCGGCGCAGAGGCGCAGCTCGCGCCATTTGCCTTCGGGTCGCCAAGGCTGCCGGGCGGGGATCGTCTGCGCGCAGGGGGAGCGCTGCTTCTGACCGCAGGCGCGCCGGTGACAGCGGATGGCCGCACTCTGGCCTATGCCGGTGCCGGCCCCGCGTTTCTGCGCACCAGCGGTGCGGCAGGGTCCGAAACCTCGACCGGGCTGACCGGCCAGCTGGGGCTGGATCACATGCTGACGGACTCGCTCATGCTACGCGGGTCGGTGAGCTACACGGCCATCAACGGGGTCGGATCGGCCAATGACCGCACGCGCACACTTGGGGCCGGGGTCGGGTTGGCGTTCCGTTTCTGAGGCCGGAATGTCTGACCAAAGCCCCCTGCAGTTTGCTGCAGGGGGCTTTTTCATGCGCGGGCCATGATCATCTCAGGGTCAGTCATCCTCGCCGAGCATCGGGGCCGGACGCCCCTGCGCCAGCGGATGGCGGGAAAAGCGAAACGGAGCGCGCACGCCTTTCAGCCCGTCCATATCCAGCATCAGATCGCGGGCCTGCACCTGCGGATCGGCAAAAACTGCGTCCATATCCCGGATGGGACCGGCGGGAACACCTGCGCGCTCGCAGGCCGCCAGCAATGTAGCGCTTTCCCAATGCCGGGTCGCCGCGCTGATCCGGTCTGATAGCGCATCGCGATTGCGCACCCGCGCGGCATTGGTCGCGAAATCAGGATGCGCCACGAGGTCTGTCAGATCCAGCAGCTCGCAAAGCCGCTGATACTGTCCGTCATTGCCTGTGGCGATGATGATATGCCCGTCCGCGCATGGCACGGTCTGATAAGGGGCGAGATTGGGGTGAAAATTGCCCAGCCGTTTCGGGGCACCTCCGGTTGCGAGATAATTCATCGCCTGATTGGCCATCAGCGCCACCGCCGAATCCATCAGCGCCATGTCGATATGTTGCCCCAGCCCGCTGCGCGCGCGTTCATGCAGGGCGGCCAGAATCGCGGTGCTGGCATAGATGCCGGTCACGATATCGGTGACAGCGACGCCCACCTTGTGCGGGGCACCATCCGCCGGACCCGTGACCGACATCAGGCCGGACATGCCCTGAATGATATAGTCATAGCCTGCGCGATGGGCATAGGGGCCGGTCTGACCGAAGCCCGTGATCGAGCAATAGACCAGCCGCGGGTTCAGCGCCGACAGGCTGTCGTAATCCAGCCCGTATTTTGCCAGCCCCCCCAGTTTGAAATTCTCGATCAGCACATCTGCATCCGCCACCAGCGCGCGGACCTTTTCCTGACCTTCGGGCGTGCGGAAATCGGCAGTCACGGATGCCTTGCCGCGATTGGTCGAATGGAAATAGGCCGCGTCCTGCGATCCATCCGCGCGGGCGATGAAGGGCGGCCCCCAACGGCGCGTGTCATCGCCCTCGGGGGATTCGACCTTGATCACCTCTGCGCCCAGATCGGCGAGGGTCTGACCGGCCCAGGGACCAGCCAGAATCCGCGCAAGTTCAATGACGCGGACGCCTTCCAGCGGGCCGGGCATGGGGCTTACCCACCCAGCTTTTCGGTCAGCACGCGCTCGAATTCGGCATAGGGCATGTTCGAGAACAGCTCGCCATTGATCACGAAACTGGGCGTCGAGCGGATACCGTATCTTTCGGCATTGGCCTGATAGAACTCGGTCAGCTCCAGCGCCTTGTCGGCATCTTCCAGACAGGCGTTGATCTCGTCATTGCTCATCCCGGCCTGACGGCCCAGACGGCGCAGGTTGTCGGCCACGACGGCCGGATCATTCGATCCCGCCCAGCTGCTCTGGGTGTCATAAATCAGCTCGACCATGCCGTGATAGCGCGTCCCGCCCCCGCAGCGTGCGACCATCCCGGCCCAGAGCCCGTAGCGGTCGAAATAGACTTCGCGTTTCAGAAACAGGATCTGATCCGTGTCGATGAAATTTTCCTTGATCTGCTGGAATGCGCCCTGATTGAACGTGGCACAATGCGGGCAGGTGAAAGAGGAATACTCCACCACCACAACCGATGCATCCGGATTGCCCAGCGGGAAATCCAGCGCATGGATTTCCGTGGCCTGACCTGTGGGCGTGCTCGCCGCGGCGACTGGGGGGCTCTGGTTCTGGGTCATGAACCACCAGCCTCCGGCACCGGCGGCAACCGCAATGGCCAGAGCAGGCAGGATCATCTTGTTCATCTTGGCGTTCCTTTATTCTGTTGCGCCCTGTTCAGGACATTGCAGGCCAGCCGTTCCAGCGCTGCGCGCAGGGTGTCATCCTGCACTGGCGCGGCGCTTGCGCGCGCTTGCGACTGTATTTCCGGCGCGACTGCGCGCGGCGCGGGTTGCGGGGCCGTATCGAATTGCGCCTGACCCTCTGAAAATCCTGTGGGCGCGGTCTGGGTGAGGGTAATGCGCGCAATCGCATTATAGCCGTAACAGGCATTCACCCGCTCGCGCAGCGCAGGCAGTTGCATCTGCAGCATCGGCCCGGCAGCACCAGTGGTCAGAAGCGTCAGCGTGCCGCCCAGCCCCCCTTTGCTGTAGCCCACTTTCACAGGCCGGCATTGCGCGGCGATATCCGGCCCGGCGATCTCGGCCCAATGCGTCAGCAGCCGCGAGATGGCAAAGCCGCGCGATTCGCCTGCCTTGCGGATACGGGTTTCCACCAGCCGGGATGCGGCCTCGAAACCGCGCATCCGGCGGGACAGGGGGGCAGGGGCTTTGGCCATCGCGGTCACGTTCTTCCTTGCACTGTTCGGGTCGGAGTTTACTTCTTGAGGCGCGCTTGGCCAGAGGGTTGGGTGGATTTTCGTAAGTACAGGGCGTCAAACATGCGTGACGCAGCAACACAGCCCATCGCGCCGGTCCTGCTGGATTGGTATGATCGTCACGCAAGGGTTCTGCCGTGGCGCGTGCCGCCGGGCAGTGACGCGCGGCCCGATCCCTACCGCATCTGGCTGTCCGAAGTCATGCTGCAACAGACGACAGTCGCTGCGGTGAAGGACTATTTCCACCGTTTCACGGCGCGCTGGCCCACAATCGATGCGCTGGCCGCAGCGCAGGATGCCGATGTCATGGCCGAATGGGCAGGGCTTGGCTATTACGCCCGCGCGCGCAACCTGCTGAAATGTGCGCGCGAAGTCGCGGGGCAGGGCGGGTTTCCGCGCGACAGGGCCGGGCTGCAGGCATTGCCGGGGATCGGTCCCTATACCTCGGCGGCGATTGCAGCGATTGCCTTTGACCAGCCCGAGACCGTGGTCGATGGCAATGTCGAGCGCGTCATGGCGCGGCTTTTCGATGAACACACGCCCTTGCCCGCTGCCAAGCCGGTCCTGACCGGACTGGCCGCAAGCCTTACGCCCACCCAGCGCCCCGGCGATTACGCGCAGGCGGTGATGGACCTGGGTGCCACGATCTGCACCCCGCGCAACCCGGCCTGCGGCATTTGCCCGCTGATGGACCATTGCGCCGCACGCGCGGCGGGCACGGCGGCCAGCCTGCCGCGCAAGACCCGCAAAGCTGCAAAACCCATCCGCTTCGGCATCGCCTATCTGGGCCAGCGCGCCGATGGTGCATGGCTGATGGAGCGCCGCCCGGATCGCGGCCTGCTGGGCGGGATGCTTGGCTGGCCCGGCAGCGACTGGCGCGAAGAAACCCCGCTCGACGTCCCGCCGCTCGCTGCCGACTGGCACGCCGTCCCCGGCGAGGTCCGCCACACCTTCACCCATTTCCACCTGCGCCTGAGCCTGCGCGTGGCCCGCCTGCCACTGGACGCGCCCGGCGATTTCATCGCGCCTGACAGTTTCGACCTGCGTGCCCTTGCCACAGTGATGCGCAAGGCCCATGCTCTGGGTGCGGAATATCTGCGACACCTGGAGGCCACATGACCAACGATCTGAGCGAGACCGACCAATATGTGCTGACCCATACCATGCTGCGCATCAAGGATCCCGAGCGCGCGCTGAGCTTCTATCGCGATGTGCTGGGCTTCCGGCTGGTCACGCAGCTTGATTTCCCGGAAGCGAAGTTTTCGCTCTATTTCCTGCAGCCGCGCGGGCATGCCGATTGCGCCGATGGGTCGGTTGAACAGAGTTTCAGCCGCGCCGGGCTGCTGGAACTGACCCATAACTGGGGGACCGAATCTGATGACACCGAGATGCATTCGGGCAATTCCGAGCCCAAGGGTTTCGGCCATATCTGCATTTCCGTGCCCGATATCGAAGCGGCCTGCGCGCGGTTTGACGCGATGGGCGTGCGTTTCCAGAAACGGCTGGGCGAGGGCGGCATGAAGGAAATCGCCTTCATCCTCGATCCTGACGGTTACTGGATCGAAGTGGTGCAGCCCTCGCTGATGGAAGGGCTTGTCGGTAAATTCAAAGCGTAACTCTGTCGCAGCCCTGCGGGGCTGGCAGCGGCTGGAATTTGCGGTATGGTTTGCGGGTGTATTCACTGACGGGCAAACCACTGTGACACCGGACCAATTCCGCCGCTTCAGCGCTGCTGTGCCGTTCTGGGTCAGCCTCGGTTTCGTGCCGCTGGTCTGGCTCTCGGCGCTCTGGGGCGGCTGGTGGTTCATGCTGGCCGTGGCTTATGGCTGGTGGGCCTTCACGCTCATTGATTTCATCACCGGGCTGAATGTCGAAAACCCAGATACCGAGACCCCGGTGACGGATCTGTTCTGGTATCGACTGATTACATTGATCTGGTTCCCGATCCAGTTCGCGACGATCTTCGGCGTGCTCTGGGTGCTGGCGCAAGGCGCGCTGCCATGGTGGGAACAACTGGGCGTGGTGTTCGGGCTGGGTGTGATGACCGGGGTCATCGGCATTGTCTATGCGCATGAACTGCTGCACCAGAAAACCGCGATCGAGCGCTGGCTGGCGGACCTGCTGCTGGCCTCGGTGCTGTACTCGCATTTCCGCTCCGAACATCTGCTGGTCCACCACCGCTATGTCGGCACGCCCCGCGACCCGGTGACGGCGCGCTACAATGAAGGCTTCATCAGCTATTTCTTCCGGGTGCTGCGCGACTGCCCGCCCTCGGCCTTTCGCGCGGAAGCGGCGATGCTGAAACGCAAGGGCCTGCCCTGGTGGCACCGCTCGAATCCGTTCTGGCGGTTTGCCGCCCTGCAAGGCGCGATGCTGGCGCTGGCGGCAGCCATCGGCGGCTGGTGGGGGTTGTTGCTGTTCGTGTTTCAGGCGGCAGTCGCCTTCTGGCATCTGGAACTCACGAATTACATCGAACATTACGGCCTGACCCGGCGCTATCTGGGGAACGGCAAATATGAACCCGTGCGCCCGCATCACAGCTGGAACGCTTCGCACGCGGCGTCAAACTGGCTGATGATCAACCTGCAGCGCCATTCGGACCATCATTACAAGCCCGACCGCCGCTTTCCGCTCTTGCAGACCTATGACGAAACCGCGGCCCCGCAACTGCCCTATGGCTACCCGGCCCTGACCACGCTCGCCATGTGCCCGCCGCTCTTCCGGCGCTACATGAACCCGCGGGTCAAGGCATGGCGGCGGCAATTCTACCCCGATATCGAGGATTGGGCCGATTACACCAGTCACGCGACACCCATGCCCAAGGGCGCGTCCTGACAGGCGGCTTTTCAGCGCGTGGTGAAAGGGATCTTGACGCCGACCGAAGCAAAGTGGCTCGACATGCCAGAGCTGCGCGCGGTCCGCAACTGACCCAGCCCCAGCGACAGCGCGAAATTCTCGGTGACGCGGTAATCCAGCTCACCGCGCAGGCTGCCGACAATGCCGCCTGCCGTGTTTACGCCGCCGCCGCCTGCGGCCCCGACATGCCCTTCCAGCGCGACTGCCCAGCGCGGGGACAGCTCAAGCTGATAGCCCAGACCCAGTAGCCCGACCGCATATCCTGCAGCCCCGCCATAGACCGTGGTCTGGCCAATCCCGCTGACATACGTATTCTGCCCGATGAAGTAGTCAAAGGCGCTTTCCTGCATCACCACATGGCGCGCGGTATTGTTGTTCAGAAAATACCCCGGCCCGGTCCGCTGGATCGAGAAGCCACCGCTATAGGCCCAGCGCTCGGACCCGATCTGCGTGGCCGCGACGCGCATCCGGCGCGTGCGTTCGAAATTCCGCATCAGCCCGAGCGAGACCGCGCCCGCCCGGAAACTGCCCGTTGGCGCGACCACGCCGCTCAGGCTGAGTTCTGCATCAAGCGCCTGCGTGACCGGCAGGCGCAGCCCCGCTGCGGCCTCGAAAAGCGGGCCCGCGCCCGTGTCGATATGGCCGCCACCGCCGAAACCCGCATTGCCATCGATGAACAGCGCCGCATTGCCAAAAGCGAAACTGCGCCGCAGCCCGGTCATGACCTGCATATAGCCCTGCGCTCCGGAAGCTGCGCCCGCAGTGCTCAGGCTCAGCTGCAGCTGGTCGCCCAGATCAAACAGCGCCCGCGCGCCCACCAATGCCACGTTTGGTTGCGGATTGCCGTTGCGGTCAAGCACACCCGAGGGGCTGCTCAGCCCCGTGGTGAAGATCCCGGCCGAATCTAGAACCGGCTGCCAGCCGCCGGGCGCGCTTGTGCCGATCTGACGCCGCAGACCAAGACCGAAAGCCGGGCCGTTGATCGGTGCCCCTGCAATGCGGATCCATGACCCTGTCGCCTGTACGGCCCAGTCCTGCGAGACCTGGTAATCCAGCGCCAGACCCGCGCGCAGCATGGTGCCGTCCCCGATCACCTGCAAGGCACCGCCACCACCGCCGACAAAGCCCGAGGCAGAAACCGAAAGCCCTTCGGACAGGGGCAGCCGCGCCACGCCTTCGAACCCCCAGAAGAAGGCCCCGCCCGCATTGCCGATCGCGCCGGAATAGATCGATTGCCCGAAACTCAGGGTAGGCGTGGCCTGATAGCCGATATAGAAGCGGTGCAGACCTTCGATGGTCGTCTTGGGGGAATGCAACCGTTCGAACCCGGTTTCGAATGTCAGGCTCTGGGCTGAAGCAGGCTGTGCATCCCACAAGGCGTGACAGGTTACGGCGAGTGCCGCGATCTTGAGTGTATGAAAAACGCCCGCTTTGCGCGCCATAACAAGCATCCCTGTGCTGTTGCGCCCGGAGCGCGTTACGGATCACAGAATAGTGAGCGCCCCTGCCAAAGCAACTTGATTCTGGCTGCGCGATTGCGGTTGTGGGATACGTGTCACAGCCGATTGCTCCCGGTGCTTTGCGGGCTATGTCTGCCGCTATGGACAAGACGGAAATTCTTTATAACGGGCGCTGCCCGATCTGCTCGGCAGAAATAGCCCAGTATCGCAAACAGGCCGAAGCCGCAGGCGCGGCCCTGCGTTTTACCGATCTGCACGCAGCCGAGCTTGCAAACTGGCAGCTCAGCGCGGATCAGGCGACACGCCGCCTGCATGTCCGTCATGACGGGCAGATCATTTCGGGCTTTCCGGCCTTCCTGATCCTGTGGCGCGCTTTGCCGCGTCTGCGCTGGCTGGCGCGGCTGCTTTCATTACCCGTGCTGCGCCAGATCGCAGAGCTTGGCTATAATCATATCGCCGCCCCGCTGCTCTATGCGCTGCACAGGCGCAGGCAGGCAAAAGCCTTGTGAGCCTAGATCGCGCGGCGGCGCTGGCCTAGACGAATTGCTCGCGGATCAGGCGTTCATCCAGCCCGTGCCCCGGATCGAAAAGCAGCTTATGGGCGATATCGCGCACGGATTCGACATCGACCCGCACCACATTGCGCACGGACCGGCTGTCGGCATCGGCCATGACCGGGCGGCGCTCGGGGTCGATCACGTCAAACCGCACCCGCGAGGCTTTCGGCAGGATCGCACCCCGCCAGCGCCGGGGGCGAAAAGCCGCGACCGGGGTCAGGGCCAGCACATCCGATCCGATGGGAAGGATCGGGCCATGCGCGGAATAGTTATAGGCGGTCGATCCGGCCGGGGTGCTGATCATCGCCCCGTCGCAGACCAGCTCATCCATGCGCTGCCTGCCATCAACGATGATGCGCAGTTTCGCGGCCTGCGCGCCTTGCCGCAGGAGCGAGACCTCATTGATCGCCAATGCCTCGAAATGCGACCCGTCCTGGCGCGTGGCCCGCAGCCTGAGCGGGTTCAGCACGGCCATTTCAGCGGCCTCAAGCCGCTCGAGCAGCCCCTCGGCCTGCCAGCCATTCATCAGAAACCCGACCGTGCCCCGGTTCATGCCATAGACCGGAATGTCCAGATGCTGGGTGGCGTGCAGGGTCTGCAGCATGAACCCGTCGCCGCCCAGGGCGATGATGATATCGGCCTCTTCCACCGGCACTGCCCGGTACTGCTGCGACAGAACCGCAAGCGCGTTCTGCGCATCGGGCGCGGCGCTGGCCAGCAGGGCAAGTTTGGGTGGCATGGCAGGGCTCCGGTTCGGTCCCGCCCTTTCTGGCCCCCTGATCCGGCCTTGGCAAGCGCGTTCCGATAGGCGTCAGGGCGCGCGGATCGGTGAAATCACAGGGGCGGGGGTCGCAGCAGGCGCGAAATGCGGCGCAATGAAGCCTTTGCCTGCCCGGCGCGATAGGCTAAACGGGGCGCAACCGAAACCTGCGACCCTGGGGGCCCGAGATGGATCAGACTGCGCGCGATACTGGCTTCTTCACCGAAACGGTCGAGGACCGTGATCCCGAACTTTTCGCGGCCATGCGCGCCGAACTGGGCCGCCAGCGCGACGAGATCGAGTTGATTGCCTCGGAAAACATCGTGTCCAAGGCCGTGATGGATGCGCAGGGCTCGGTTCTGACCAATAAATACGCCGAGGGCTATCCGGGGCGGCGCTACTATGGCGGCTGCCAATATGTCGATGTGGCAGAGAATCTGGCCATCGCGCGCGCTTGCGAGCTGTTCAACTGCGGTTTCGCCAATGTGCAGCCCAATTCCGGGTCGCAGGCCAATCAGGGCGTGTTCACGGCGCTGTTGAAGCCCGGTGACACGATCCTTGGCATGTCGCTTGATGCCGGTGGCCATCTGACCCATGGCGCAAAGCCGAACCAGTCCGGCAAATGGTTCAACGCGGTGCAATATGGCGTGCGCGAGAGCGACCTGGAAATCGATTATGACCAGATCGCAGCGCTTGCTGCTGAACATAAGCCCAAGATGATCATCGCAGGCGGCTCGGCCATCCCGCGGATCATCGATTTCGCCCGGATGCGCGAGATTGCCGATGCGGTCGGGGCGTATCTGCTGGTCGATATGGCACATTTCGCAGGGCTGGTGGCGGCAGAGCTGTACCCCTCGCCCTTCCCCCATGCGCATGTCGCGACCACCACCACCCACAAGACCCTGCGCGGCCCGCGCGGCGGCATGATCCTGACCAATGACGAGGCGATCGCGAAAAAGGTCAATTCCGCGATCTTCCCCGGCATTCAGGGCGGCCCGCTGATGCATGTGATCGCGGCCAAGGCAGTTGCCTTCGGCGAAGCGCTGCGCCCTGGTTTCCGCGCCTATCAGAAACAGGTCATCGCCAATGCGAAAGCGCTGGCCGATCAGCTGGAACAGGGCGGGCTGGCAACTGTGACAGGCGGCACCGACACGCATCTGCTGCTGGTCGATCTGCGCCCCAAGGGCGTGAAGGGCAATGCGACTGAAAAGGCGCTGGGCCGCGCGCATATCACCTGCAACAAGAACGGCATCCCGTTTGACACCGAAAGCCCGATGATCACCAGCGGGATCCGGCTGGGCACGCCCGCAGGCACGACGCGCGGCTTCACCGAGGCCGAGTTCCGCCAGATCGCCGATTGGATCGTCGCTGTTGTCGACGGGCTGGCCGCGCATGGCGAGGAGGGCAATGCCGAGGTCGAGGCGCGGGTCAAGGCGGAAGTGGCGGAGCTTTGCGCGCGCTTCCCGATCTATCCCGAGCTCTGATCCGCTGCGCCGGGACGAGAGGGTGTGAGGGGGCTGTCTGCCCCCTCTTGCCCTTTCAGGGCAATTCACCCCCGAGAGTATTTTTCGGCAAGATGAAACCATGAGGCCGGGGCAAATCCGGCTGGTGGGAAGCGAGGCAAGATGCTGAACACCCTGCGCTATGGCGAGGCGTCGCAACAGGTGCCGCTTCTGATCGTGCACGGGCTGTTCGGATCGGCGCGCAACTGGGGCGCGATCGCAAAGCGCCTGTCGGACAGCCGCGAAGTGATCAGCGTCGATATGCGCAACCATGGCGACAGCCCCTGGCGGGACAGCCACAGCTATGCCGATCTGGCAGGGGATCTGGCCGATGTGATCCGCGCCGAGGGCCGCGCGCTGGATGTGCTGGGCCATTCCATGGGCGGCAAGGCTGCGATGGTTCTGGCCCTGACGCGCCCGGATCTGGTGAACCGCTTGCTGGTCGCCGATATCGCCCCGGTGGCCTATGGGCATAGCCAGTCGCATCTGATCCGCGCGATGCGCGATCTGCCCCTGGATGAATTGTCCAGCCGGGCCGAGGCTGATGCCGCGCTGGCGCGCGCGGTCGAGGATCCGTCGGTCCGGGCCTTTCTGCTGCAATCGCTGGATTTGCGCGCCAGCCCGCCGCGCTGGCGGCTGAATCTGGATGTGCTGGAGGCCGAGATGGACAAGATTATCGGCTGGCCAGAGATCAGCGCAAGTTTCAAAGGGCCTGCGCTGTTTCTGAGCGGCGGTCGGTCGGATTATGTCCGCCCCGAGCATCGCCCCGCGGTCCGCGCCTTGTTCGAACAGGCGCGTTTCGCCAAGCTGCCCGAGGCCGGGCACTGGCTACATGCCGAAGCCCCGCGCCCGTTCGAGCAGACCGCGCGCATGTGGTTCGACTGAGGCCCGGTCGATTGAGGCCCGGTCGGGTTGCGGTCAGGCCTCGGCCAGTTTGCGGGCGATCACCCAGCTTGCGCCCAGCCCCGCAAGCGTGCCACCGGCAATCCAGGACAGAAGCTGCGGGACAGTATCCTGCCCAAGCACCAGCGCAATGACCATGGCGATGCCTGCACAGGTGACACCGGCAATGCTGAAAACAAGTGGGAACAGTCGGGACATCGGATTCTCCGTCAGGATAGGTGGATTGCAGACATATCTGGCGCGGGCCAGCCTGCCCTGCCTTGATCTGGCGCAAATCGGCCTGAAATTGCGCATTCCTGCATCACGACCGGGCAGGCCGGCCCCGCCACATCCGTCGCGATGTGGCAATTTGACTGTGTGCCGGCTCCGGCCCGGTGTAATCCACTTGGCACGATGCGCCGATGCTGATCTACAGAACCGGAACCGACGGCAGGTCCGGCAGGTTGCAGCAGGAAGGAGAACCGATGTCGATCCAGAACAATCTCAGCGATATGCGCATCGACGCCCCGGCAGAACGCGCTGATTTCGATGCGGCTTTCATCGCCGTGGAAATTTCCCGCTTGCTGGCCGAGGACCGGCCCGAGGCCGTGCGCGAGTTTCTGGAAACCCAGGAACTGGCGGATGTGGCGGCCCTGATCGAGGAGCTGGAGGCAGACGAAGACCTGACCGTGCTGCGCCTGCTGCCGCTGCATGATCAGGCCGAGCTGCTGGGCTATCTGCGCGCGCGGGCCCAGGTAGCGCTGGCCACCCGCATTCCCCGGCGTGAACTGGTCGCCTTGATGACCGCCATGAGCCATGACGAGCGCGCCGACCTGTTCAAGCAGCTGGACGAGGAAGCGCAGGAAGCCATCCTGCCCGCGCTTTCGAAAGCTGAACGCGAAGATCTGCGCCGGCTTGCCGCCTATGAGGAATGGACCGTCGGGTCGGTCATGACCTCGGATTACGCGACGCTGATGCCAGAGATGACCTCGACCCAGGCGATCGAGGCGCTGCGGATGCAGGCGATCGAGGCCGAGACGATCTATTACGCCTATATCATCGACGAGGCGCGCAAACTGATCGGTGTGGTCAGTCTGCGCGACCTGCTGACCGCGCGCCCGCGCCAGCCTGTGTCCGAAGTGATGGATACCGAACCGGTCTGGGTGCGCGCCGATGACGAACAGGAAGAGGCCGCCCGGCTGGTTGCGCGCTATGACCTGCTGGCGCTGCCGGTGCTGGACAATAATGACCGGCTGGTGGGGATCGTCACGGCTGATGACGCGATGGATGTGACCGAAGAAGAAGTCACCGAGGATTTCTACAAGGGCTCGATCGTGCAGCCGCTGGAAATCTCGGTGGCCGAGGCCACGATTGCCGTGCTTTACCGCGCGCGAATCTTCTGGCTGGTGCTTCTTGTCTTCGGCAATATCTTTTCCGGCGCAGGGATCGCGCATTTCGAAGATACGATTGCCGCCCATCTGTCGCTGCTGTTCTTCCTGCCGCTTCTGATCGCCTCGGGCGGTAATGCGGGGACGCAATCGGCCACGCTGATGGTGCGGGCGCTCGCCACAGGCGATGTGCGCCCGTCGGATTTCGGGCGCCTGCTGACCCGCGAGGTGGTGATCGCGCTGGCGCTGGGCCTGACAATGGCAGTGGCCGTGTCGGTGATCGGGGTCTGGCGCGGCGGGCCGGATATTGCTGTGGTGGTGGCGCTGGCGATGGTCAGCATCGTCTTGATGGGGGCGTTGATCGGTATGTGCCTGCCCTTCATTTTCGCCAAGATCGACCGCGACCCGGCAGCGGCCTCGGGCCCGCTTGTGACCTCGATTGCCGATGTGCTGGGGGTTCTGATCTATTTCACCATCGCTGCGCAGCTGCTCAGTCTTTGAGCGGCGGCAGCTTGCATTCGGTCCGGTGATTGGCTAGGCCCTCGCGCAGCGGATCAGCACCCCCAGGCGGGGCAGGAGACAGACATGGATGGCATTGACGCTCTTCGCGGCAAATTCCTCGACCAGATCGCCCGCGCGGCAGAGCCTGACGCGCTTGAGGCCGTGCGCCTGGCGGCGCTTGGCAAGAAAGGCGAGATCAGCCTGCGGATGCGCGATCTGGGCCGGATGAGCCCCGAGGAACGCCAGAGCGCGGGGCCGATCCTGAACGGGCTGAAATCCGAGATTGACGCGGCGCTGAAAGCCCGGCGCGCGGCGCTGGACGATGCGGCGCTCGATGCGCGGCTGCAGGCCGAATGGCTGGATGTCACCCTGCCGGGCCGCCCGCGTCCCATGGGCACGATCCACCCGATCAGTCAGGTCATGGATGAATTGACCGCGATCTTCTCGGATATGGGCTTTGCCGTGGCCGAAGGGCCGCAGATCGAATCCGACTGGTATAATTTCGACGCGCTCAATATCGCGCCTGAACATCCGTCACGTCAGGAAATGGACACGTTCTATATGCACCGTGCAGCAGGCGACAACCGCCCGCCGCATGTGCTGCGCACCCATACCAGCCCTGTGCAGATCCGCGCGATGCAGGATCAGGGCGCGCCCATCCGCGTGATCGCGCC
This sequence comes from Natronohydrobacter sp., assembly GCA_007118445.1. Classification (GTDB taxonomy): domain Bacteria; phylum Pseudomonadota; class Alphaproteobacteria; order Rhodobacterales; family Rhodobacteraceae; genus Roseinatronobacter. The sequence goes on along the minus strand of SKRP01000134.1, from coordinate 12,669 downwards.
GGGCCGCGTCTACCGCATGGATATGGACCAGACCCATACGCCGATGTTCCATCAGGTCGAAGGGCTGGCGATTGACCGCGACATCTCGATGGCGCAACTCAAATGGACGCTCGAAGAATTCTGCCGCGCCTTTTTCGAGGTCGATGAGGTCGAGCTGCGTTTTCGCGCCTCGCATTTCCCCTTCACCGAGCCCTCGGCCGAAGTCGATATCCGCTGCTCCTGGGAAGGCGGGCAGCTGAAAATCGGCGAGGGCCGCGACTGGCTCGAAATCCTCGGCTCCGGCATGGTGCATCCGCATGTGTTGCGTGCTGGCGGGATCGACCCGGACCAGTGGCAGGGCTTCGCCTTCGGCATGGGGATCGACCGGATCGCGATGCTGAAATACGGTATCCCCGATCTGCGCGCCTTTTTCGAGTCCGACCTGCGCTGGTTGCGCCATTACGGCTTTGCAGCCCTTGATCAACCTGCGCTCGCCGCAGGGCTCAGCCGCTGATCCTTCATCCTTGTCCAAATATCCACGGGGGTTTTTCAAGGGGGTATGTATACCCCCTTGAAGCGGGTAGTTTGAAGGGCGGCAGCCCTTCAATCCCCCCTCCGACACAGCAAAAAGCCCCCGACATGCGGGGGCTTTCTGTCATGTCTCAAGCCACCGATCAGCAGCTGTAATACATCGCATATTCGACCGGGTGCGGTGTATGCTCATAGGCATAGACCTCTTCCCATTTCAGATCGATATAGGCCATGATCTGGTCCTTGGTGAACACATCGCCTGCCAGCAGGAAATCGTGATCCGCGGCCAGGCTTTCCAGCGCCTCGCGCAAGCTTGCGCAGACCGTCGGGATGCCTTCCAGCTCTTCGGGCGGCAGATCATACAGATCCTTGTCCGAAGCAGCCCCCGGATCGATCTTGTTCTTGATCCCGTCCAGACCCGCCATCAGCAGGGCAGCAAAGCACAGATAGGGGTTTGCGGACGGGTCGGGGAAACGGGCCTCGACGCGCTTGGCTTTCGGGCTTTCGGTCCATGGGATCCGGATGCAGCCCGAACGGTTGCGGGCCGAATAGGCGCGCAGAACCGGGGCTTCAAAACCGGGGATCAGGCGCTTGTAGCTGTTGGTTGACGGGTTGGTGAATGCATTCAGCGTCTTGGCGTGCTTCAGGATGCCACCGATGAACCACAGCGCTTCCTGGCTCAGATCGGCATATTTGTCGCCTGCAAAGAGCGGCTTGCCGTCTTTCCAGATCGACATGTTGACATGCATCCCGGTGCCGTTGTCGCCCTTGACGGGTTTCGGCATGAATGTCGCAGTCTTGCCATAGGCATCGGCGACATTGCGGATGACATATTTGTATTTCATCAACTCGTCAGCCTGTTTGGTCAGGCTGTTGAAGATCAGGCCAAGCTCATGCTGTGCCGACGCCACCTCAGTGTGATGCTTGTCGACCTTCATGCCGAGGTCTTTCATCGTGGTCAGCATTTCCGAGCGCATGTCCTGATTGGCATCGATCGGGTTCATCGCGAAGTAATGGCCCTTGACGCCCGGACGATGGCCCATATTGCCATGCTCGTAATCCGTGTCCGTATTCCAGGCAGCTTCCTCGGCATCGACCTCGAAGCTCACCTTGTTGATCTTGTCGCTGAATTTAACGCTGTCAAAGACGAAGAATTCGGCTTCCGGCCCGAAATAGGACACATCGCCAATGCCGGTCGACTTGAGGTAGGCCTCAGCTTTCTCGGCCGTGCCGCGCGGGTCGCGTTCATAGGGTTCATTGGTGTCAGGCTCGACGATCGACGCATGGATCGCCAGTGTCTTCTCGGCATAGAACGGATCGATATAGGTCGAGGCCAGGTCGAAGACGAGTTTCATGTCCGAAGCCTCGATACCCTTCCAGCCCGGAACGGAAGAGCCATCGAACATGAAGCCCTCTTCAAGGAAATCTTCATCTACCAGATCATTTATGATGGTTACATGCAACATCCGCCCACGCGGGTCCACAAAACGGATGTCGAGATAGGCGACATCTTCCTCTTTCATCATCTTGAGAACGTCAGCAGCACTCATAGGTTCTTCCCTTTTGGTTGGAATAATTCGTCACTGGCAGCGCCGGGGCCGCCGGATCATGGTTCACAGAGCGTCATCTCCGCTCTCGCCTGTGCGGATGCGAATGGCCTGTTCGACCGGAGACACGAAGATCTTGCCGTCGCCGATCTTGTCAGTGCGCGCAGCTGCGATGATGGCCTCAACCGCTTCATCGACCTGACCATCTGGCAGCACGACCTCAACTTTCACCTTGGGCAGGAAATCGACAACATATTCAGCGCCGCGATAAAGTTCAGTATGCCCTTTCTGACGCCCGAAGCCCTTGACTTCGAGCACGGACAGGCCCTGAACGCCGATATCCTGCAACGCTTCCTTGACCTCATCGAGCTTGAATGGCTTGATGACGGCTTCGATCTTTTTCATGCCCTCGCTCCTGCTTTGTCACCAGCCTGCGCGCCGGTCTGCTCTGTTCAGATCATTTTCATTCTGCGGTCACAATCTGATAGATTTCTGGCTCGCAAACCCGGCGCAAGAAACCGACGTGATGACTAAAAAATATTCCAAAAGGTGAAAAAATGTGCATAATGCGAAAAAGGCAGGCCAGGAAATGACTGTATTTCTGACATCTGCCCAAATGCGCGCCATCGAGCGGGCCGCAATCGATTCTGGTCAGGTCTCGGGGCTGGAATTGATGGAACGCGCCGGGCATGGCGCGGTCGCGGCGGTTCTGGCGCATTGGCCGCAGCTTGCACAAGGCCCCCATCGCCGTGCTGTGGTGCTTTGCGGGCCGGGAAATAATGGCGGCGATGGCTTCATCGTCGCGCGGCTGCTGCAAGAGCGCGGTTGGTCCGTTGCAGTGTTTCTCTATGGCGACCCCGCGCGCTTGCCCCCGGATGCGCGGCAGGCATATGCACGCTGGGATGCGCATCTGCGCAGCGCAACGCTGCACAGGCTCGCTATGCCTTTACCCACAGGCCCCGAGATCGCGGCGCTTGAGCAGGCCATGGCCATCAGTCCCGGCGCTGCGGGGCCGGATTTGGTCGTGGACGCGCTCTTTGGCACAGGGCTGGCCCGCCCGCTCACGGCGCTGCAACCGATGCTGCAGGCGGCCGACCTTGATGCGGCCTTGCCGGATGCTTCGCGCGGCCCTCATGTCGTGGCGCTTGACATCCCTTCGGGAATTTGTGCCGATTCCGGGCGCGTGCTGGGCGCGGACGGGGATGGAGCGGTCGCTGCGCATCTGACTGTGGCCTTCCATGCGCAAAAGCCCGGCCATGCGCTCGCCGAAGGGGCTGTCAGATCCGGCAAGGTGGTGGTTGCCACAATCGGGCTGGAGGATGCCCCCCACCCGGAACGCGATGCGCTTGCCTGCGGTCTGGAGAGCAAGGACCTGTATCCCCGCCTCGCCAAGATCACGGGCCATAAATACAGCCATGGACACGCCCTGATCCTGTCAGGTGCGTCGGGTCACGGCGGGGCAGCACGGCTTGCCGCGCGTGGCGCTTTGCGGATCGGGGCGGGGCTGGTGACCCTGGGCTGCCCGCCCGATGCCATCACCGAGAATGCCGCGCGGCTGGATGCGGTGATGCTGCGTGCGGTGCCGGATGCGGTGCAACTTGCACAGGCGCTGGCTGACCGGCGCATCAATGCGCTCTGTCTGGGTCCGGGTCTGGGGCTGGACGCGCGCGCAGCGGTGCTGGTCGCGACAGCGCTGGCTGCAAGGTGCGCCACAGTGCTGGACGCGGACGCGCTGAGCTTGATTGCGCAGGATCCGGCGCTGTTTTCCGCCCTGCACGCGCAATGCGTGCTGACCCCGCATGGCGGGGAATTCGCCCGCTTGTTCCCCGATCTGGCGCAACGCCTGAACGATGCAGCGATGCAGGGGCCGGCCTGTTCCAAGCTGGAGGTCACACGCGACGCCGCCCGGCGCGCCGGTTGCACGGTGGTTTTCAAAGGGCCGGATACTGTGATTTGCGACCCGGACGGGCGCGCGGCACTCAATCCCGCCAGCGGGGACCGCGCGGCCCCCTGGCTGGCCACGGCAGGGTCGGGTGATGTGCTGGCCGGTTTTGTATCAGGACTGCTGGCGCGCGGATTCGCGCCCTTTGACGCCGCAGGCAGCGCGGCCCTGCTGCATCTCGAAGCCGCGTTGGATTTCGGCCCCGGTCTGATCGCCGAGGATCTGCCCGAGCAGCTGCCGCAGATCTTCCGACGTTCAGGTTTCTGATGCGCGCACCAGAGCAGGCACCCCGTTCGCCATGATCACGCAATCACGGTCGAAGCCGGGACAGTAGAGACGCGCGCTGCGTCTGGACCAGGTCACTGTGGCCTGATCGATCAGCGCTTGCGCCTTTGTCAGCACAGGCTCGCCATAGATCAGATCACTGCGCCAGTCGCGGATTTCCAGCTTCTGACCGGCCCCCACAAGCAATGTCCCATGGTCGGGCATGGTTGCGTGTCCGGTTCCCAGCGCGGTCGTGGTGATTTCGACCAGCGCGCGCGCTGGCGCATGGCGCTGATGCAGGCTGCGCAGCTCGATGATCTGCCCATCGCGATCCAGCAGCAGATCGCCCGCCATGATCCGTTCGACCGCGCGCGGCCCTGTGATCGTACGCAGCAAGGTGCCCGCAGCGAAACCCGGCAGGGCAGCAGGGCGCGTTGCAGGGCGTGCAAGGGGCGGGGCGAGGCTTATGGTCGAGCTGAACATGGCGCGAATCTCCTTAACGCAACCTTGCGACAGAAATGTAACCGCAAGGTAAATACTGACCGATCAAGATTGTCTCTGTTATCGCAACAATGATGGGGAATTCGGGCAAAAATGCGGCGAGACCTTGCAAGATTGCGGGCAGGTTTTTTCCGCTCGCATCCGGTACGGGCATTTGCTAACAGAGCGCAGGATGCGGGTGTGGCGAAATTGGCAGACGCACCAGATTTAGGTTCTGGCGCCGCAAGGCGTGGGGGTTCAAGTCCCTCCACCCGCACCAGTTCAGGTATCAGCACCTTTTCGTGACGTGGTCAGGCTGGATCGTCGCGCATGGGACGATGGGCCAGAGACTATGCGCCGCGTGCAGGGCACGGTCGCTGGTCGCCGTTGCTGCGGTGGTTACCGGCCTGAGGCCAGCGCGCCGGACTGCCATGCATCCGGCGCCAGGGCCGCTTCACTCTGGCACGAGCCGCAGCAGCGGCACATTCTCGCCATCGGCCAGAACATAGATGAACCCGTCCTCGGGGCCGACCGCGACATCCCGGATCCGCAGATCCGCACCATCGAGAAGACGCGCCAGCTCGGTCAGCTGCCCGTCATTTTCCGAATACAGCCCGAGATAGCGATGGAACAGGTTGCCAAGCAGCAAATGGCCTTGCCAGTCCGGAAATGCGTCACCTGTATAAAAGGTCATCCCCGAAGGCGGATTATGCGCCTCGCGTCCTGCGGGCCAGTGATGGACCGGCGCGACAAAGCCGTCACCCTCCTGATGCGGCGGGGCGAAGACATTGCCGCCGCGATAGGTCACCCCGAAAGAGGCCAGCGGCCAGCCGAAATTCCCGGCCCGCTCGACGATATTGACCTCATCGCCCCCGGCCTCGCCATGTTCGGCCAGCCAGACCGCCCCGGTTTCGGGATGGATGGTCATGGCCTGAATGTTGCGGTGCCCATAGGACCAGATCGCGCCAGCGGCACCGTCGTGATCGACAAAGGGGTTATCCGCCGGAATGTTGCCCTCTGGCGTGATCCGGATCACGGCACCGTTTTCACTGCCCAGATCCTGCGAAATATGCGCTTCGGAAAAATCCTTGCTGCCACGATCGCCGAAACCGGCAAAGAGATGGCCGTCCTGAAACACGATGCGCGACCCGAAATGCGCACCGCTATTGATCGCAGGCCGGACCACATGCAGGATTTCCAGATCCGTGACTGCAGCGGCGTCGCGGTCAAGCCGGGCGCGTCCGACATGGGTGGTGGTCCCCCCGTCCAGCGCGCCGGCCCAGGTCATGTAGACAAAGCCGGTTTCGCCGAAATCCGGCCCGACAGCGATATCCAGCAGCCCGCCTTGCCCCTGCGCCACGACATCCGGCGCGCCGCTGATCGGGGTCAGGCCGGACTCCGCGTCCCACAGCACCAGCTCCCCGCCGCGCAGGGTCATGATCAGGTCGCCCTGATCCGGCAGAAAGGCCATCCCCCAGGGGCGATCGAGCCCCTCAACCAGTGTTTCGACCGCATATCCCTGACCGGAATAGGCCGGAAGCGACAGTGCCATAATTGTGGCCGCACTGCCCAGAACCGTGCGATAGGTCATGGTGCTCTCCTCTTGCGATTATGAGATGAGCATGTGGTCGCCAAACGAAAGATCAAGTCACGAATCTGCAAGCCATTGCCTCTGCCGACTTGACTCAGGCCGATTTCAGGCGTAACGCCCGAGCATCTGTCCGGAGGTTCATGCTTCCGGTCCTTGGTCATGTCAAGGATCGCCACCCATCAGCGCGTTGCGCCCATGGGTGCAACACTGGTTTGGAATGCCCCTGACCGGGCAAGGAGATGCGCATGTTCGAGACCCTCTCTGAACGCCTGTCCGGGGTTTTCGACCGGCTGACGAAACAGGGTGCGCTGACCGAGGATGATGTGCGCACGGCCCTGCGCGAAGTGCGTGTTGCACTGCTGGAGGCCGATGTCTCGCTGCCTGTGACCCGCGATTTCATCAAGCGGGTGCAGAAAAAGGCCACAGGCGCTGCGGTCACGAAATCGATCACGCCGGGCCAGCAGGTCGTCAAGATCGTGCATGATGAACTGATCGCCACGCTGGAAGGCGATGAGGATGCAGGTCGGCTGAAAATCGACAACCCGCCTGCGCCGGTTCTGATGGTGGGTCTGCAGGGTTCTGGGAAAACCACGACCACGGCAAAGCTCGCCCGCCGCCTGTCCGAGCGCGAGGGCAAGCGCGTGCTGATGGCCTCGCTTGACACCAATCGCCCCGCCGCGATGGAGCAGCTTGCGATCCTCGGCACTCAGATCGGCGTTGACACGCTGCCCATCGTCAAGGGCCAGAGCGCGGTCGAAATCGCCAAGCGCGCCAAGCAGCAGGCCACGCTCGGCGGCTATGATATCTATCTGCTCGACACGGCTGGCCGGTTGCATATCGATGAAGTGCTGATGGACGAGGTGCAGGCGGTGCGCGATGCGGTCAGCCCGCGCGAAACGCTTCTGGTCGTTGACGGCCTGACCAGACAGGACGCCGTGAACGTGGCCGCCGAGTTTGATGGCAAGGTCGGCGTGACCGGTGTCGTTCTGACGCGGATGGATGGTGACGGGCGCGGCGGCGCGGCGCTGTCGATGCGGGCCGTGACCGGCAAGCCGATCCGCTTTGTGGGCCTGGGCGAAAAGACCGATGCGCTGGAGGTCTTTGATCCCAAGCGCGTTGCAGGCCGCATTCTGGGCATGGGCGATATCGTGGCCCTTGTGGAAAAAGCGCAGGAAGTTCTGGAGGTCGAACAGGCCGAACGCATGATGAAGCGCTTCCAGAAAGGTCAGTTCAACATGAACGACCTGAAGATGCAGCTTGAGCAGATGATGAAGATGGGCGGCATGCAGTCGCTCATGGGCATGATGCCGGGCATGGCCAAGATGTCGAAACAGGCCGAAGCGGCCGGGTTTGATGACAGCATGCTCAAGCGTCAGGTTGCGCTGATCAATTCGATGACGAAGAAGGAGCGCGCCAATCCGGCGATCCTGCAGGCCAGCCGCAAGAAGCGGATCGCCGCGGGTGCGGGGCTGGAAGTGTCCGACCTGAACAAGCTTCTGAAACAGCATCGCCAGATGGCCGACATGATGAAGACCATGGGCAAGAAGGGCATGCTGAAACAGGCCATGGCCGGGATGATGGGCAAGGGCAAAGGCGCGCCGGACCCGTCGCAGATGTCGCCCGAACAACTCAGCGAATTGGGCCGGGGCATGAGCGAGGGCATGAAGATGCCCGGCATGGGCGGTCCCGGCATGGGCGGGATGCGCCTGCCTGGTGGCCTGTCCGGGCTTGGCATGGGGCGCAAGAAATGACTGCGCTGCCCGATGCCTCTGAGCGCGCCGCCGAATTGCTTGCGGGTCACCGTGACAGTATCGACCGGCTGGACGCGATCCTTGTCTATACCTTGGGCGAGCGGTTCAAGCACACGCAGGCTGTGGGCCGTCTGAAAGCCGAGCATCAGCTTCCCCCCTCGGATCCGGCCCGCGAAGAGCGCCAGATCGAGCGGCTGGAATGGTTGGCCGAAGAGGCTGATCTTGACCCGGAATTTGCCAGGAAATTCCTGCATTTCATCATCTCGGAAGTGATCCGTCACCACGAGAATCTGCAACGCTGAAATCCGCGCGACGGGAAATGTCGCGCAAACGCCATCCAAAGGAGAAACTGATATGGCTGTTAAAATCCGTCTGGCCCGTGGTGGGGCAAAGAAGCGTCCGCATTACGCGATCGTGGTGTCCGATTCGCGCATGCCGCGCGATGGCCGCTTTCTGGAGAAAATCGGCACCTATAACCCACTGCTGGCCAAGGACAGCGAGGACCGCGTGAAAATGGATATGGAGCGCGTGCAGCACTGGCTGGACCTGGGCGCGCAGCCCACTGATCGCGTGGCGCGTTTCCTTGAGGCCGCTGGCGCACGCCCCAGGGCTACCCGTGCCAATCTGAAAAAGGCCGAGCCGGGCAAGAAAGCCAAGGAGCGCGCGGCTGAGAAAGCGGCCAAGTCTGAAGCGGCGGAATAATCGCCAGATCAGGGGGGCTGTCTGCCCCCCTCTTGGCCTGTTCCGGACCAATTCACCCCCCGAGAGTATTTTTGGCAAGATGAAGGCCGTATGACAGGATCGCGCATCTGTGTCGGAGCTATCGCGGGCGCCTATGGCGTGCAAGGCGAGGTGCGTCTGAAGAGCTTTTGTGCAGAGCCACGGGCGATTGCCGGTTACGGGCCGCTCTGGTCCGAGGATGGGCGGCAGTTTACAGTGACGCTTGGGGCGCAGGTCGCGCAAGGGTTTGCTGCGCGACTGAGCGGGGTTGCGAGCAAGGAAGCGGCGGATGCGCTGCGTGGGCTGCGGCTTTTTGCCGAGCGCGACCAGTTGCCGGGCCTGCCGGATGATGAGTTTTATCACGCGGATCTGATCGGGCTGGAAGTGTTTGACACAGGCGGGAAAGCTCTGGGGCAGGTCAAGGCGGTGCTCAATCACGGGGCCTCTGATCTCTTGGAGCTGGTGGCGCCCGGCAAATCTGCCACGGTTTTGTTGCCTTTCACCCAGGTAGTGGTTCCGACTGTCGATCTGGGGGCGCGTCGGATCATCGCCGACCCGCCCGAAGGTTTGTTCGAATGACCATACGGCGCGCGACGGGACGGCTGACAATCACACCATCGCTGGTGCCGCGCTCGCTGGAAAAGCGCGGCACGCCGGCGATGGCCTGGCAGGCACGGATCATCACGCTGTTTCCCGAAGCTTTTCCGGGCGTGCTTGGCCTGTCGCTGACCGGCAAGGCCCTGAACGAGGGGCTTTGGGGGCTGGAGGCCATCGACCTGCGCCCGTTCGGGATCGGCAAGCATCGCAATGTCGATGATACCCCGGCAGGGGGTGGTGCGGGGATGGTGCTGCGCGCTGATGTGCTGGGGCGGGCGGTTGATATGGCGATGCGCGGGGTGCCCGGGGACCGGCGCGCATGGCCTCTGGTCTGCCTTAGCCCGCGCGGGCGGCCCTTTACGCAGGCCCTTGCGCGGGACTGGTCGCAGGCGCGCGGGATCACGATGATTTGCGGGCGATTCGAGGGGATCGACCAGCGCGTGATCGATCATTATGGCATTGAAGAGGTCAGTCTGGGCGATTTCGTCCTGACCGGGGGCGAATTGGCCGCGCAGGCGATGATCGACGCGACCGTGCGGCTGTTGCCGGAGGTGCTGGGCAATGCGGCCTCGGTCGAGGAAGAGAGCTTTTCGGCTGGGTTGCTGGAGCATCCGCAATATACGCGGCCTGCCGAATGGCAGGGGCGGGAAATCCCGCCTGTGCTGTTGTCGGGGAACCATGCCGAGATCGCGCGCTGGCGGCGCGCGCAGGCCGAGGCGCTGACCGAAGCGCGCAGGCCGGATCTGCTTGCGCAGGACGGCCATCAGGCCGGTAGGTAGGGTGCGTGCTTGAGCACGCACCTTACGTCAGCTGTCTTGCGTGAGTTTTGCCCCGAGCCCCGACATCAGTGGCCCGAAGACAGGAAATGACGTGGCAATCGGGGTCGCGTCATCGACTGTGATCGGTCGCGCCGAGGCCATGCCCAGACACAGGAAACTCATCGCGATCCGGTGATCGAGATGACTGCGCACAGTCGCCCCGCCCGGCACTTCGGCCATGCCATGCACAGTGAATGTGTCCTCGGTTTCCTCGACCCGGACACCGCAGGCTTCCAGGCCCCGCGCCATCGCATCGATCCGGTCGGATTCCTTCACCCGCAATTCCCTGACCCCGCGCATCACCGTCTTGCCCTCTGCCGTCGCGGCGAGTGCCGACAGGATCGGATATTCGTCGATCATGCTTGCGGCGCGTTCGGGGGGCACCTCGATGCCTTTCAGCGCCGAGAAACGCACGCGCAGATCGGCCACTGGCTCGCCGCCCTCCTCGCGCGGGTTTTCCAGCACCAGATCGGCGCCCATCTCCTGCAGCGTCAGGAAGATCCCGTTGCGGGTCGGGTTCTGGCTGACACCGGGCACGAAGACCTCTGACCCCGGCACCAGAAGCGCCGCGCAGACCGGAAAGGCCGCCGAGGACGGATCACGCGGCACCGAGACAGTCTGTCCGCGCAACTCGGGTTGCCCCGTCAGGGTGATCACGCGGCCCTCTGGCGTATCCTCCACCGTGATTTCGGCCCCGAAGCCGCGCAGCATCCGCTCGGTATGATCGCGGGTCGGCTCTTGCTCGATCACGATGGTCTGGCCCGGTGCATTCAGCCCCGCCAGCAGCACCGCCGATTTCACCTGCGCCGAGGGCATCGGCAGGCGGTATTCCACCGGCATTGGCTCTGCCGCGCCGATCAGCGTCAGCGGCAGCCGCCCGCCGCGGCGCCCGTAAGCCTGCGCGCCAAACAGCGCCAGCGGATCAGTCACGCGCCCCATCGGGCGTTTATTCAGGCTGGCATCGCCGGTGAAAGTGGCCGCGATATCCGTTGTGGCCATCGCCCCCATGATCAGCCGCACGCCGGTTCCGGAATTGCCGCAATCGATCACATTCGCGGGTTCGGCAAAGCCGCCCACACCCACGCCTTGCACGGACCATGCGCCGGGGCCGTGCTGTGTGACTGTCGCGCCGAACGCACGCATCGCCCTGGCCGTGTCCAGCACATCCTGTCCTTCCAGCAACCCGGTGATCCGGGTTTCCCCCACAGAAAGCGCCCCGAGGATCAGCGCGCGATGCGAAATCGACTTGTCGCCCGGAACCTCTGCGACGCCCCTAAGCGGGCCGGATTTATGCGACGTCATCGGGATGGCAGGACCGTGGCCGGACATAGGGGCACCTTTCAGCATGGGACGGGTCGCCGCGCTGATAGCGCAGACATCCTGCCGCGTCCATATGGGCCGGGTCAGTCCGCCTGTTCAAGCTGCGCTTCGACTTCGGCCAGAAGCGTCTCAAGCTCGATGCGCACTGCCGGGTTGCGTGCACCCTCGATCCCGCCGAAGCCCTGACCCAGCGTTTCGGCATAGGCCACACGATTGGCGACCTGGGTTTCCGCAAGTGTCGCGTCCAGCGACTGTGCCGCTTCCACGATCTCGGCCCCCAGCCGGGTGCCTGGGCGGGCGCGGTTCAGCACGACCAGCACCGCGCGGCCTTCGCGCCGCGCCAGATCCAGCACGCCATCCGTGGCCCAGAGATCCACATGGCTGCTCGCAACCGGCACGAGCACCAGATCTGCTGCGCGCAAAGCCGGACGAAGGTCGGAATCCGCCTTGGGCGGCGTGTCGATGATCACGAAATCGGCCATATCACGCAGCTTGCCGACCTCATAGCCGACACCCCAGGCCGAGGCGGTCGAGAATTCCATCCCCTCTGCGCGCCCGGCTTCGTGCCGTGTCATGAACCAGCGCCCGAGCGAGCCTTGCGGGTCCGTGTCAAGATACGCCACACGCGCGCCCTTGCGCGCCAGCATCACACCCAGATTGACCGCCAGCGTGGTCTTGCCTGACCCGCCTTTCTGCTGCGCGATGGTGATGACCTTGCCTTTGCTCATGCCCTGCTCCTCTGCCGCGCCGCAGCATAGCCTGATCTTGTTCAAATGCACGCAGAATCTGTGCTCAGGCGCGTTCATCCTTGGGTGATCCCATGACCACCATCGTCGTCAGCCGCTCCAGATGCGGGAAGGCCCCCATGTAATCGGTGTGAAACTGTTTATAGGCCGCCAGATCGCGCGCCTCGATGCGCAGCAGATATTCGACCGTGCCGGTGATATTGTGGCACTCGCGCACTTGCGGGGCGGCCTGCATCAGCCGCTCGAATTCTGCCTGCGCCGATTTGGTGTGGCGCGATAGCCCCACCGTCACATAGGCGATGAACCCGGTCCCGGTCTGGACCCGGTCAATCACAGCGCGATAGCCTTTGATAACCCCGCGCCGTTCCAGATCCTGCACCCGG
>SKRP01000252.1 GCA_007118445.1 Natronohydrobacter sp. | reverse complement strand
TGCAGGATGGGCGGCACGACCGCCAGCCCGATCAGATAAGCCGCCCAGCCCGGCAGCAGGAAGGACAGCCCCCAGCCGAGAGCGCCTGCGGCCAGCAGCGCTACAGCCAATTGCCCCAGCAGCATGACCACCGGATACATCGCAGCAATCCCCGGCCCCGCGCGCAGGCGGAACAGGCGAAACAGCGTGCCGGTGGACAGGTAAATCCACGCGGTTTTCACCAGCAGCCAATAGGTCGCGGCGATGCCCGCCTGCATCGAGTCCTTGACGATATCGGACCATTCCAGAATGGTGATATCAGCCTCGGTGGTCATGCCTTCGACTTCCGAGGTGACGATCCAGCCATAGGGACCGTCGCTCTTGCGCGGGCGTTGTTTGATCCTGTAGCCCGAGATTTTCGCCTGATCCGTGGATTCGCAGCGATAAAGCTCACGGTAACGGCGCGGCGGGAACGGGTCATAACCGGGGATATAGAACACATGCCTGCGCGCCACGCCTTGGCGCGCAGCCGGTTTCTCGGGGCTTTTGAAGCTTTCAGCTTTCATGTCACACGCCTGCTCGTTTTGACGCAGCATAGCGCGAAAATCGGGCGGAAATAAGCCTGATCAGATCAGTCTCCGCTCAGGCCCTCCGGCACGGCAACACCCAGTTGCGCCGCCAGCGCGCGCAATGCAGGGGCCGCACCCGACCAATCCGCCGCCCGCGCCGCGAACAATGTCGCCTGCGAGCAATGCACTGGCGCGTCGCGCAGGATTTTCAGATGGTTCGCGCGCAGCGTCTCGCCAGTCGAGGTGATGTCCGCCACAGCCTCGGCGGTCAGGTTGCGGATCGTGCCTTCGGTCGCACCCTGGCTGTCCACAAGCTGATAATCCGCGACCCCATGCGCGCGCAGATAGTCGCGCACCAGCCGGTGATATTTCGTCGCAATGCGCAGCCGGAAGCCGTGTTCAGCGCGAAACGCCGCCGCCACTGCATCCAGATCATCGAGCGTGTCCACATCAACCCAGGCCTGCGGCACCGCGATGATCAGATCAGCATGGCCAAAGCCCATTTGCGCCAGTTCCCAGACCTGCGCCTGCCAATCCGCCAATGTCTCGCGCACCAGATCGGACCCGGTGACGCCCAGATGGATGCGCCCGGCGGCCAGTTCGCGCGGGATTTCACTGGCCGAGAGCAGCACCAGTTCGACGCCTGCAACCCCGTCCACAGCGCCCGCATATTCCCGCGCCTCGCCCGTGCGGGCCATCTGCACGCCGCGTTCGGCGAACCACGCGAAGGTCTTTTCCATCAGCCGCCCCTTGGACGGCACGCCGAGTTTCAGGCTCATGTCAGCGCCTCCAAAAGCGCAGGGCGGATCACGCCGCCCACTGCCGGGATCGCCTGCCCCTGCCCGAGCACCGCCGTCAGCGCATCATAGCGCCCGCCGGTTGCTACAGGCGGCAGGTCGCCGCGCGCGGGCAGAAAGCCGAAGACGAAGCCATCATAATACTCCATCGTGGTGCGCCCGAAACTGGCTTCGAATGGCAGATGCGCAGTGTCGACCCCCGCTGCATCCAGCGCTTCAAGCCGCGCTTCAAGCCTGTCGAGCGCCGGGGCCAGCGCGGGCGCAAGTGCCGCCCAGCCCCGCGCGCGCATACCCCCAAGCGCCGCCCGCGCGGGTGCTGCGAGCGACAACAGCCGCTCCAGCGCCTGAACCTGTTCGCGTGGGATGGGCGGTGCTTCAGCATCATGTAACAAGGTGGCAATACGCGCACCGATTTCATCTGCACTGCGCAGACCGACCATTTGCCCGGCCTCCGCGATCAGGGCCTCGGCGCGCGCCGCACGCAGATTTGACACCAGTTCCGCCCGTGCCTCGGCCAGCGGCCCTCGCCCACCCATACGCTCCAGCAATGCGCGAAAGCGCTTGGGGTGCCAGATATGGCGCATCAATGCGGATTTGCGCTCGATGCTGGTTTCCAGCCCCGCGACAGCCGCTTTCAGGATGCCGATATCGCCTGTGACCGGGCGCAGGTCATAGGGTGCCAGCAGCCGGGCAAAGAGCGCAAAGACTTCCGCATCCGCGCGCGCCGGGTCATCGCGGGCAAACAACTCATAGCCCACTTGCAGATATTCCCGCGCCCGGCCCCCGCTCTGCTTCCGAAACACTGGCCCTGCATAGCAATAGCGCGCAGGCTCTGCGCCGCCGCGCATATGCGCCTGCACCACCGGCACAGTGAAATCCGGGCGCAGCATCATTTCACCCAGATCGGGGTCATGGGTGACATAGGCGCGGGCGCGGATATCCTCGCCATAGAGGTCGAGCAGCGTTTCCGCAGGTTGCAGGATATCGGCGGCGACCGGCACAGCGCCCGCGTCCTGCATTTCGGCCAGAAGTGTGGCGGCCAGCGCGTCCGCCTGTGTCATCCGTGCCGCCCCATGATCTCGCGCACTGTGGCCACCAGATCGGCGCGGTTGACTTCAACCTGCGCGGGCTGGGATTTCCATTCTTCCAGTGTGGCGTCCTGCGCGAGTTTCGCGCCAAGGATCAGGTCTTTCACCTGCACGACCTCGCGCGCGGCCTCATCCTCGCCCTGAATGATCGCCACCGGGCTTTGGCGTTTGTCGGCGTATTTCAACTGGTTGCCGAAATTCTTTGGGTTGCCCAGATACATCTCGGCGCGGATGCCAGCGGCGCGCAACTCGTTGACCATACTCATGTAATCGGTCATGCGGGTGCGGTCCATCACGGTCACGACCACGGGGCCTTGCGCACTGGTGTCGAGCCGCCCTTTCATTGCAAGCGCGGCCAGCAAACGGTCCACCCCGATACTGACGCCGGTTGCAGGCACGGCTTGCCCGGTGAAGCGCTTGACCAGATCATCATAGCGCCCGCCACCTGCCACGCTGCCGAACTGACGCGGGCGGCCTTTTTCGTCGAGGATTTCGAAAGTGAGTTCGGCCTCATAGACCGGGCCAGTATAGTAGCCGAGGCCACGGACGACAGAGGGATCGATGATGATGCGGTCAGGGCCGTAGCCTTGGGCTTCGAGAAGGTCAGAGATCTGCTCAAGCTCTTCGACACCTTGCTTGCCAGTCTCAGACTCTCCGACTAGGTAATCGAATCCGACAAGATTATTTGCCCAACGGTCACCTTTGATAAGCATTAGTATCCGCTCGCGTTGTTCAAATTTGAGTTGAGCGCCCTTCGTGAAATCACCACTGTCATCAGTGCGCCCGATTCCCAGCAACTCTTCGACCCCGCGAATACCTAATCGATCCACTTTATCGATCGCACGCAGGACAACACCTCGGCGCTCCGCTTCGCGCTCGGGGTCATCTGGGAACCAAAGATCTGCTGCTTCCAAAACCCCGTTCAGCACCTTGCGGTTATTCACCCGGATCACATAATCGCCGCGTTCGATCCCCACGGCCTCCAGCGCATCCGCCAGCATCGCGCAAATCTCGGCATCCGCCGCCACCGACGCCGCCCCCACAGTATCCGCATCGCATTGATAGAACTGCCGGAACCGCCCCGGACCAGGCTTCTCATTACGCCAGACCGGCCCCATCGCATAGCGCCGGTAAGGGGTCGGCAGGTCATTGCGATACTGCGCTGCCACCCGCGCCAAAGGGGCGGTCAGATCATAGCGCAAAGCCAGCCAGTCGCCATCTTCCTCCCAGGCGAACACACCCTCATTCGGGCGGTCCACATCCGGCAGGAACTTGCCCAGCGCCTCGACCGTTTCCACGCCCGAGGTTTCCAGCGCGTCGAACCCGTAGCGATGGTACACAGCCGCGATCTTGTCCAGCATCGCCTTGCGCGCGGTCACTTCCGCGCCGAAATAGTCGCGGAACCCTTTGGGCGTCTCGGCCCTGGGGCGTCTTGGACCCTTGTTTTTCGCCATGCGGACGGCTCCCTGAAAGCTTGCGGCTCTCGCTTAGCGGAAGCCTGTCCAAGGGGCAAGCCTGCTGCCCCGGCACCGCACAGACCCGCAGCATATGGGGGTGAAATCAGAAGCAAACCACAAGATCGGCTTATCCACAGCTTGCCCACAGGAATATACAATTTGCGCGCAAGCCCCGAATCCTGCTAGTGTCGGACAAAATCGAGCAGAGAACTGGTGGGCAGGCATGAACGAGATCACGGCGATCCGGTCGCAGGAAAGTGGTGCAGAGATCGGTCTGCCCCATAATATCGAGGCCGAGCAACAGCTTCTGGGCGCGATTCTGGTCAATAATGATATCTATGACCGGGTGTCGAGCTTCGTGAAACCCGAGCATTTCTTCGACCCTGTCCACCAGCGCATTTTTGACATCGCCAGCGCCCGCATCCGCAAGAATGCGCTGGCCTCTCCGGTCACGCTCAAGGCGTTCATGGAAGAAGATGCCGGGCTGAAGGAACTGGGCGGCCCGGCCTATCTGGTGCGCATCGCGGCCGCGGCGATTTCCGCCTATGCGGCGCGCGACTATGCGCAGATGATTTATGAACTGGCGGTGCGGCGCGACCTGATCCGGCTGGGGCAGGATATTTCGGCGCGGGCTGCCGAAATGGATGTGGCCTCGGAACCGAAAGAACAGATCGTCGAGGCCGAACAGCGGCTTTACAAACTCGCCGAACAGGGCGTGGCCGAACGCGGGTTCCAGTCCTTTCTGAAAGCTGTCACCGATGCTGTGAACATGGCCAATGCCGCCTATCAGCGCGATGGCGGGCTTGCGGGCATTTCCACCGGGCTGATGGATCTCGACAAGAAACTCGGGGGTCTGCATCCCTCAGACCTGATCATCCTTGCCGGGCGTCCGTCGATGGGCAAGACCTCGCTGGCCACGAATATCGCCTTCAACATCGCCAAAGCCTATAAGCGCGGGATGCGCCATGATGGCAGCGAAGGCGCGGTCGATGGCGGGGTCGTGGGCTTCTACTCTCTGGAAATGAGCGCCGAACAGCTGGCCGCCCGTATCCTGTCGGAAGCCGCCGAAGTGCCATCCGAACAGATCCGGCGCGGCGACATGACCGAGGCCGAATTCCGCCGTTTCGTCGAGGCCGCGAAAGCGCTGGAAGCCTGCCCGCTCTATATCGACGACACGCCCGCCCTGCCGATTTCACAGGTCGCCGCCCGCGCCCGCCGCCTGAAGCGCACACATGGGCTGGATGTGCTGATGGTGGATTATCTCCAGCTCTTGCGCGGCACGTCCAAGGAAAGCCGGGTGCAGGAAGTGTCCGAGATCACGCAGGGGCTGAAAGCCATCGCCAAGGAACTCAACATCCCGGTGATCGCGCTGTCGCAGCTGTCGCGTCAGGTGGAAAGCCGCGAGGACAAGCGCCCGCAGCTCTCGGACCTGCGCGAATCCGGGTCGATCGAGCAGGATGCCGATGTGGTCATGTTCGTCTATCGCGATGAATATTACCGCGAGCGCGAGAAGCCGTCCGATCATGATCTGGAGGCCATGGCGAAATGGCAGGAGATCATGGAAACCGTGCATGGCAAGGCCGAGGTGATCATCGGCAAGCAGCGTCACGGTCCCATTGGCACGGTCGAACTCAGCTTCGAGGGCCGCTTCACCCGCTTCGGCAATCTGATCAAGCCGTGGCAGCAGGGCGATCAGGGCTTCTGAGGTGATCACCGGCGTCAATCATGTGACGATTGTGGTGGCGGATCTGGAGCGCAGCCTTGGCTTCTGGCGTGACGCGCTTGGCCTGAGGCTGCGCGCGCAAAGCCCGAAAATGGCCTATCTGGAAGGCGGCACGCTCTGGCTCTGCCTGGAGCACGGCACCCCGTCCCTGCGCGAGGATGACAGCCATATCGCGCTCTCCTGCGCGCCCGAGGCGTATCAGAGCCTCTGCGCGCGGCTCGCGGATGCCCCGGTCTGGAAGGAAAACCGGTCCGAGGGTCCGTCGCTCTATATCCTTGATCCCGACGGGCATAAGCTGGAAATCCATCTCGGCACGCTGGAAAGCCGCCTTGCGCATTACCGCCGCACGGGGCCTGCAGGAATGCGGTTGATGTGAGCGGCGTTACTCGACGGGTTGCAGGAACCGCTGACTGACCCAGCCGCGATGGCCCCGGTCATCCGCGACTTCCAGCCAGACCTGATTTTCCTCGATACATTGTCCGATCCCGTCCTGCCGGTCACGCGGCGCGCGACACAGGGCCAGACAGGCTTCGGTGGCGCGAAACACCCCCGGCGTCACCGGGCGCAACAGGCTGGCACGCGGGGCCTGCACGACGACCGGGTGCTGAAACCCGGCCGCTTCGCGGATATTGACATATTCCTGCACATTGATCACGCGCGCGGTGGCGGTCAGGCCGCATGTCACCTGCTGCGCGGCGCGGGCAGAGCTGTGCAAATGTTCCAGCATCGCCCTGTTCTGCGCGCGGTGATCCGGCGCTATGGGCAGATCGGCGATGCGCATGGCAGCGGGGTAATGCATATAGGCCGCGATCTCGAAATCATTCGGCGGAATCCACCAGTCATCTGCCGACATCATGCCGAGTGACCAGTTCATCTGCCACCATGAATAGCTGCCAGAGTTCAGATAATCCTCGTGATAATAATAGCTGAGAAGGCATTTGGTGCTGCTCTCTCCCGGATTGAAATGGCCCAGAAATCCGATCCGGTCATGATCCTCAGCGGACAGCGACGGATCAGCAGGGCCATCATCAATCCCGAAATCCTCTGCCATCAGGCCCAGAGCCCGGCAGACATGGCCGAAGGCAGGATCCTCTGCCCGGATCGGTTCTTGCCGCGCCAGTTGGTCGCCAAAGGGCAAAAGCACGGGAAAGACCGTGATGTTATAGAGCGCAG